>JBBRUO010000063.1:0-16382 GCA_038247725.1 Gemmatales bacterium | reverse complement strand
GTCGCTCTTCGACTACCCGTCCAGCAAGACGAGAAGGGTGCTCTCGATCAGGATCGTGTAGATCACCCGGAAACCGCCGCGTTTGCCGCGTCCGGCACCGGCCGTCCGAACCTTCCGGATGCCGCCCGATTTGGGAATCACATCGCCGAGAGCGGGATTCGCTTCCAGTTGTCCGACGAGCGCTTTCACGGCCGAGACCACGTTGGCCTTCCGCACCCACTTGTGGAAGCGGCCTGTGCCGATGACTTCGAAGGGGTTCGGGTTGTCGTTCACGGCTCACCTGCCGCATTGTGAGACTGTCGTAGTATACCACGGCGTTCCCTCGCATCAACTTCACCCCAGTACCACCACCCGCCCGGTTGCGTTCGCCTCGTAGATGGCGCGGATCACGTCCACGGCCTTGCGGCCTTCGCGGCCGTCCACCTGCGGGCTGGTGTTGGTGCGAATCGCGTGGACGAAATCCGCCAACTGCCGGCGGTGCCCCTCGTGGCTGATCGCCTTCGGGTCGGCCGCGCCGCCGCTCGCCCCCACCTTCGCCGCGAAGCGTTTCTTCGTTTCCACGTCCTCGGCCGTCTCCGGCGTGAAGTCCCAGCGGACCACGTCGTCTTGCTCGATCTCGGCGGACCCGGCGTTGCCGTGGATGGCGATCCGCTTCGGGTAGCCGGGGTGAACGCTGGTGGTCGCCTGGATGACGCCGAGCGCTCCGCTCTTGAACCGCAACACCGCGACGGCGGTATCCTCGACTTCGATCCGCTCGTGCGCGAGTGTGGCCGTGAACCCGGTCACATGCGTCACGTCGCCCATCATCCACAGCAGCAGATCGACGTTGTGAATGGCCTGGTTCATCAGCGCCCCGCCGCCGTCCAGCGCTTGCGTGCCCTTCCACCCGCCCTCGTCGTAGTACGCCTGCGACCGCCACCATTTGCACGACGTTTCGCCGAGCGTCAGCCGGCCGAACTTGCCGGCGGTGATGGCGGCCTTCAGCGCGAGGTTGGCGTCCCCGAACCGCGACGGGAAGATGGTGCACAGCTTCACCCCCGCGCGGTCGCAGGCGTCGATGATGTCCTGGCAGCGTTCGCCCGTGATTTCCAGCGGCTTTTCGACGACGACGTGTTTGCCAGCGGCGGCCGCGATGAGGGACGACTCCTTGTGAACCCCGCTGGGCGTGGTGACGATCACGGCATCCACCCCCGGCGCGCGAAGCGCATCTTCGAGGGTCGTGAACGCCGGGCAATCCAGCTTCAATTCCGCGGCGAACTTGGTGCCGGTGTCCGCCTTCCGGCTGACCACGCCGGCGACACGGGCGTCCGAGATTTCGTTCAGCGCGGCGACGTGGAACCGGGCAATCATCCCGCAGCCGACGACGGCGAACCCGATGGGGGCGGACATGGGAGAACTCCAGGGTGGGGCCAAGGGAATCGCGTCGCGACCTACCGACTGATTGCCCGTGGCACTAGAATCGGGGATATGAAGTGGCCTCTCGGATGTCTCCCATGAAGAAGTGCCAGCGGTGCCCGAAGCAGGCGACGGTCCACATCACCGAAGTGCTGTCCGCCGGCGGGTTCGAGGAAGTTCACTTGTGCGAGGAGTGTTCTCGCAAGTATTTGTACCCGTCGGGTGGTGGTGGCGGCGCGAAGAAGGTGTCGAACAAGGTGGTCGTCGATCCGGACGACCTCGGCGGTAAGGTGTGTACCGCCTGCGGGCTGAAGTTCGTCGAGTTCCGCAACGCCGGGCGGTGCGGGTGCCCGCACGATTACGACCAGTTCAGCGAGGAACTGACGCCCCTGCTGGAGAGCATTCACGGGTCCACCCGCCACGAGGGGAAGTCGCCGCGCGGGTTGCCGAAGCAGAAGTCGTCCTTGGCCGAGTTGAACTCGCTCCGGAAGAAGCTGCAACAGGCCGTCACCCACGAACACTACGAGGAGGCGGCCCGCCTCCGCGACCGCATCCGCCTGTTGGAAGAGGCGACCTGAACAGTTTCAGGTTTCAAGTTTCAGAGTTTCAAGACCGGGACGGGTACGGTGCTGTCACTTTGAAAACTCAAACCTCGGAAGCGTGGAATCTTGAAACTCTGAAACTCTGAAACCTGAAACTCTTATGCCCCCACCCGTCTGCCAGTTCTGCGGCCAGCCGGCCACCGTCCACCTGACGGACATCGTCCAGAAGGTGAAGAAGGAGTCGCACCTGTGCGAGGCGTGCGCGCGGGCCAAGGAACTGCTCCCGGACCCGGTCGGCGGGCACCTGAACCTGCAAGCCCTGGTCTCCCTCGTCCTCGGCGCGCCGCCGTCGAACCAACCCGTCGCGTTGATTTGCCCGGCGTGCGGGCTACAGTACACCGAGTTCCGCAAGCACGGGCGGCTCGGCTGCCCGGCCGACTACGCCGCCTTCCGCCCGGCCCTGGAACCGCTGCTGGACAAGATCCACCGGGCGACCGCCCACGCCGGCAAGGCCCCCCGCACGGCCGGAGCCGGCGGCGGGGCGAAGCGATCCGAACTGGCCGACCTCCGCGAGCGGCTACGGGTCGCCGTCGCCGCCGAGCGGTACGAGGAGGCGGCCGTCCTCCGCGACACCATCCGAGAGAAGGAAGGGGCGGATGAAACTCGATGACATGCTGCCGACGCTGGGCGAGTGGCTCCGCGGCACCGGGCCGGACTCGGACGCCGTGGTGTCCACCCGCATCCGGCTGGCCCGCAACTTGGCCGACATCCCGTTCACCACCCGCGCCGCAGCGGGGCAGAAGTCGGACGTGGAGGGCCGCGCGCGGGAGGCCATCGCCAAGGCCGACATCAGCCCGAAGCTGGACTACGTCAGCGTCAACGGCATGGCCCCGCTCGACCGCCTGTTCCTGGTCGAGCGACAACTCATCAGCCGCGAACTGGCGAACGCCCTGGACGGCCCCCGCGGGGTGGCGTTCGACCCCCGCGAGTCCGTCTCCGTCATGGTGAACGAGGAGGACCACCTCCGCATCCAGGTGATGCAGAGTGGCCTCGCCCTCGACGAGGCGTGGGAGCGGATCGACGCCGTGGACGACGCCATCGAGGCCCGCCTGCGATACGCCTTCCACGACCGCTTCGGCTACCTCACCGCCTGCCCCACCAACGTCGGCACCGGGATGCGCGCCAGCGTGCTGCTGCACCTGCCGGCGCTCGGCATCACGAAGCAGATCGAGAAGGTGTTCAAGGCCCTCCAGAAGATCAACCTGGCGGTGCGCGGGCTATACGGCGAAGGCAGCCGGGCGAGCGGCGACCTGTACCAGATTTCCAACCAGGTGACACTGGGGAAGTCCGAGCCGCGGCTGCTGGCCGAGATCGGCGAAGTGATCGGCATGATCCTGACCTACGAGCGGCAAGCCCGGCAGGTGCTGCTGAAAGAGCGGCGGCAGGCCGAGCACGACCGCGTGGCCCGCGCCATCGGCACCCTCGGCAGTGCCACCATGATCAACACCGACGAGACGATGGAACTGCTGTCCGCCGTCCGCCTCGGCATCCACTTGCACCTGCTCGACGACCTGTCGCTGGCGACGGTGAACCAACTCTTCATCCAGTCGCAGTCGGCGCACCTCCAGAAGCTGACGGGTCAGGCCCTCGACGGCGAGGCCCGCAACGCCGCCCGCGCCAAGTACCTGCGGTCCAAACTGCGAGACTTGGGGACGCGGTGAAATGAGTGGAATTGGCGAAGGGCGATTTGTACGAATTGCGATTGACATTCCTGCGTGACCAGGGCAAAATCCCTTTTGACGGTGAAACGTTCAATCGCTTCACCGCATCTTCATACCACTTCGAGCCACCCATGTTCGCCCGTCTCCTCAGCCTGTCGTCTCGCCCCTCGAAGTGCGCCCCCCCCCCGTTCGCGGCTGGGCTGTGAGATGCTGGAGTGTAGGCTCACCCCGGCGGTGAACTACTGGCTCGGCGGCACCGGCGACTTTGCGACCGCCGGCAACTGGAGTGACGGCGTTCCCACCACCGACGACGACCTCATCTTCGACGGTTCCCTTCTCCAGTCGCAGTTCCCGACCTTCGGCCTCACCACGACCGACTTCGGCTTCACCACGACCGAGATTCCCATCGGCGGTGGAGGTGGCCCGCCGATCAGCCCACCGCCAACGAGCCCCCCGACCAGCCCGCCAGTCTTCAACCCGAACTTGGGCGTGACGTTCTCGAATACGGTCAGGACGCTGTTCGGCAGCATCCACATTCGGAACGGGTTCAACGGCAGGGTGACGATCCCGTTCGACATCACCTTCGGCGGTTTCGAGCTGAGCACCGGCTCCATCGACCAAACCTCGTCGTCCCAGTCGGCGGCATACACCATCTCGGTGAACGCATTGCATTCCACACTGGGCAGCATGGGCGGGGCCTTCTCGTGGACCGGCGGCATCCTGAACAGCGGCGTCAACGCCGGCATCGTCAGCATCGTCGGCATGACGAACGCCACCATCGGCGACGGCACCGACAGCTCCTACACCACCGGCTCGGACATCAAACTCTTCAGTGGTACCATCCTCAGCGCCTCCGGGAACATCGTACTCTCCAACGAGGCCGGACTGGAGGTTAACGAGTTCTGCGTATTTCAAGGAGCGCAACCAGACCCGAACGACCCGCCGCAGAAGTCATGGGCGGACCTGCTCAAGGCGGCACCCCCTGAACCGGGTCAGACCATCGTACTAGGCATCGGGCACGTTCTTCTGAAAGGTGGGAAGGCAGGCTCCATCGGAAAGACAGAACTTCCTATCTGGGTAAAGGGTGGCGAGTTCCGCGTCGAGGGAGTTGCGGACACGGTTGTTACCAAGAGCTTCCAGGGACACCCGGAAGGGGGTGACTGGAACGTCCTGATGGAGGGCGGCAAGATCGTCATCGAGGAAGGGAGAAAGTTGAAGACATCGGATGCTGGCGTCTGGATGCGTGATGGGCTAATCACGACGACGGTTAACGCATCTGTCACCAACCATCTCGCGATTATTGATGGTAATCTTGCCGTGACTGGTGGTCTGGTACAGATTGCTACCGAAGGTCGTCCGTCGGGTGCCTTCGTACCGACTCTTCACGTGGAAGGTGACATGGATTTCTTGGGCGGAGTCTACAAACCGACCGTGTTCGCTGATGGAGGCAACATTCATGATCGCTGGACCTGCGGTGGCAAGTTAAGCAAGGACTCCAACGCGAAGATCGACCCGATCGTCGTCGGTACGCCCACGGCAGGATTGGCCTGGGATGTCATCATTGCCGTGGGCGGGTTTGCCGGTGAGGCGTTACCGACTTTGGTTGGTGCCGGTTGGGGAGTATTCCTGGGTGACGGAACTTCCTATGGGCATCCCGAGCACAAGATCGTCTTCATTCGGTATCCGACGAGTTGATACAAGGCTTGAGTCTTGCCCGGTGTCGATTCCAAGCTCCCCAAACCCCAGGAACCGCGGTGGATACCACACGAACTATTTTCACACTGCTGGCGGCACACTGCGTCTTCAGCGCAGGTTGCCGGGAACCGGATCCCCACGACAAGAGCGAACCGAACTCACACCAACGAGAATCACCGAAGCCGGCAGGCCCAGAGATGCCAGCCGCCGCGAAGGCGCGTCTTACTTCGTTCGAACCGGCGATACTTCCGGTCGAGGGCGGGCATGTCACGGCAGTCACGAAGGAATCGATCACCATCCGAACGATGGTTCGCAAGGATCTCGTCACCTTTCCGTTTCACGACGCACTCGCGGCGGGTGGGGTGCAGAAGTATGCCAGCGGTTCGACTGCATATCGCGCACGGGACGTGCGGATTGGGGACGAAGTGTGGCTAAGTATTTGTGCCGAGGCGAAAGGTAAGTTCTGCGCCGAGATCAACATCCGGAATCGACCCGGTGGACGAGTGCCAGAAGCCGTCGTTGATAGCCTGAAACCGAGTTACGCCGACCGCCAGAACGCCAAGAATGACTTCAACGACTTTGGCATTCCGATCCCGGAGCGGTTCAATAAGCGCCTGCCAGTAATTAAGTACAGCAAGGAGCGTGACGAAGAACTCCGCAAGGTGATCGAGGAACTCAACGCCAAGAATGAAAAGCAGTCGAAGAAGTAGTTGGTGCTCGGTGAGCAAGGTTAAAGCACAGCATCCCTTCACCCCAACTTCAGTTCGTCGGGTACACTCCAGCACCCACGGGAGCCCTGACGGCATGACTCGCGCGATCCTTGCCCTACTGCTCCTCCCGCTTACTTGCGGGGCGGCCGCTTCGCCGGCTTGGTGGTGTCGCGGGAGTCGCCGGATTGCGTCTTCTTCTTCCGCCCCTTGCCGCCCTTCCGTTCCGGCCTCGCCTGCGGGCTGGCCACCTTCTCGCCCTTCAACTCGGCGATGCGGTCCCGCAGCAGCGCCGCCCGCTCGAACTCCATCGCGTCCGCCGCCGCGAGCATCTCCGCCGTCAACTCTTGCAGGTACTCGGCGGTGACGACTTCCTCCTTCGGCACCCCCGCGGCCTCCTGCACGAAATCCAGCACCTTCACGTCGTCTTCGATGGACCCGAGCAGACCCGCCGTCACCGTTCGCGGCGTGATGTTGTGTTCGACGTTATACGCCAGTTGCACCGTCCGCCGGCGGGTGGTCTCGTCAATGGCCCGCTGCATACTGTCGGTCGTCCGGTCGGCGTACAGAATCACCTCGGCGTTCACGTTCCGCGCGGCCCGGCCCATCGTCTGCACCAGGGATTTGTCCGACCGCAGGAACCCTTCCTTGTCGGCGTCGATGATGGCCACCAACGATACTTCCGGCAGGTCCAACCCTTCCCGCAGCAGGTTCACCCCGATCAGTACGTCGAACGCCCCTTGGCGCAACTCGCGCAACACCGTCACCCGTTCGATGGCGTCCAGTTCGCTGTGCAACCACTTGCACCGCAGGCCGGCGTCCTTGAAGTAGTTGGTCAAGTCCTCGGCGCTCTTCTTCGTCAGCACCGTCACCAGCGTCCGCTCCTTGCTCGCCGTCCGCAGGCGGATTTCCTTCTCCAAGTCCTTCACCTGCCCCTTCGCCGGGCGGATGTGGATGACCGGATCGACCAGCCCGGTCGGGCGGATGACCTGCTCGACGATCTCCCCGCCGGACTTCTCCAACTCGAACGGCCCCGGCGTGGCGCTCAGGCACAGGCACTTGGTCAGCCGCTTCTCGAACTCCTCGAACTTGAGGGGGCGGTTGTCCATCGCGCTCGGCAGGCGGAAACCGTGTTCCACGAGCGTCGTTTTCCGCGCCGCGTCCCCGTGGTACATGCCCCGCACCTGCGGCAGCGAGACGTGCGATTCGTCCACCACCAGTAGGAAATCCTCGGGGAAGAAGTCGATGAGCGTGTACGGCGGCTCGCCCGGCGCGCGGCCGCTGAACCACCGCGCGTAGTTCTCGACGCCGGAGCAGTAGCCGACCTCGCGGAGCATGTCGAGGTCGTACCGGGTGCGGGCCTTCAGTCGCTCGGCCTCTAGCAACTTGCCCTCTTTCTTGAACTGCTCCAGCCGCTCGGCCAGTTCCGCCTCGATGCCCTTGATCGCTTCCCGCACGCGGTCTTCCGGGGTGACGAAGTGCTTCGCCGGGAAGACGTACAACTCGTTCTGAGACTTGATCACCTCTCCGGTGACAGTGTGGATGACCGACAGCGATTCCACCTCGTCGCCGAAGAGTTCGATCCGCAGCCCGACTTCTTCCGTCGCCGGCCACAGTTCGATGGTGTCGCCCCGCACGCGGAACTTGCCCCGCTCGAACGCGACATCGTTCCGCTGGTATTGAATGTCGATGAGCTTCAGCAGCAGTTCGTCGCGGTCGATCACTTCGCCGAGTTGGAGGTACACCACCATCCGCTTGTAGTCGCTGGGCGAGCCGAGGCCGTAAATGCACGACACCGACGCCACGATGATGACGTCTTCCCGCGACACCAGCGCGGCCGTCGCCGCCAGCCGCAGGCGGTCGATATTCTCGTTGATGCTGGAGTCCTTCTCGATATAGATGTCCCGCTGCGGGATGTACGCCTCCGGCTGGTAGTAGTCGTAATAGCTGACGAAGTAGCACACCGCGTTGTGCGGGAAGAAGGCCTTGAACTCCTTGTACAGTTGCGCCGCCAGCGTCTTGTTGTGGGCCAGCACCAGCGTCGGCTTATTCAACTTGGCGATGATATTGCTGGCGGTGAATGTTTTTCCAGTTCCCGTGGCTCCGAGCAGGACTTGCACCTTCTTGCCGGCATCGAACCCGGCCAGGAGCTGCTCGATGGCCTTCGGCTGATCCCCGGCCGGGGCGTACTCGGACACCAGTTCGAACTGCGCGGGCATGGCGGGCCGCTCCGGGGTGGAACGAGAGGCGAAAGGGAATGCTACGACAGACGTACAGTAAGCGGAAGGGCAGATGACGCACCGGCGCAAGTAGGTCCGGTTCGCCGAGACGGACTCAAGCAGTCCGGTTCGGCGAACCGGACCTACTCAAACGCCCAACCCCAACTCCGCCAACAACCCCTGCCAGCTCCGCCGCTCGGCCTCGGGTGTGAGGAACGGGCGGAGGGCGTCGCACGCCGTTCGCAACCGGGCCAAGTAATCGGCGTCCGACTCGCACCGCGACAGCAACCCCTTCAGAGCGGCACAATCGCCGAATGGGAAGTAGCCCGGATACGTCTCGCCGAGCAGGCCGAGGACCCCGCTCGTCGGCGTACTCAGGACCGGCACCCCGCAGGCGATCGCTTCCGAGACGGCACTCGGCCCGCCTTCGCTGCGCGAAGTCATCACTAGCAGTCGGCACCGCGC
This sequence comes from Gemmatales bacterium, assembly GCA_038247725.1. Classification (GTDB taxonomy): domain Bacteria; phylum Planctomycetota; class Planctomycetia; order Gemmatales; family Gemmataceae; genus JALHQU01. The sequence continues at coordinate 7,638 of JBBRUO010000063.1, read as the reverse complement.
GAGCGTCCGCACGGCGTCCGTGCGAGGGACTTCGCCCAGCCACTCGTAGCGCGGGTTCGTCGCCTGCTCACTTCGCGCCTGGTCCGCGAATTCCGGCGACAGCGCCCCGCCAACATGGACCACCCGCACCCGCGATTCGGCCGGCAGTTGTCGCACCGCCTTCGCCGCCAGGAACGGGTCTTTCACCGCCCGCAAGTGTCCGAGGACGCACACTTCAAAGAGGTGCGGTCGCGGCGGCGGCAACTCCGTCGGCGGGGTGAAGGACTGATACACCACGCGAACCTTGTTGCGAAATGGCTCGCCGATGTGTCGGGCGATGTCGGCTTGCAGGGCGATGATCCGGTCGGCGACGGCCAGGGTGGAATCCCGTTCGGCGGTGGTGTCGCCGACCTGAAACACGTCGGTGCCGGTGAGGGCGATGAGTGCGGGTCGCGTGGGGTAGATCCGTTTGAAGTCCGCGACGGATGTCGCGGACTTCACGGCGTGCAGGGCGATGAGTGCGTCATAGGGTTGCCCGCCGTAGCGAGTCTGGACCGCGACGCGGTGGCCGAGGCTGCGGAGCAATCCCGCCCAACGGAGGGCGGTGACGCGGTTGCCCGTCCGCGAGCCGCGCGGGGCGGGGGTGACGATGCCCAGGAATGCCATGACGGACCGGACGGGAAGGAACGGGACACGGGCATGATAGCCGTGGCGATCGAACCCCCGTCGGCGGTCGCGGGATTCTGCTATTTCGCCCGCCGCTTCAACACTCGCGCGGCCTCTTCACCGGCGGGTCCGCCGAGGTCGCGGATCGATTTCAGCGCGGCCGTCGCGGCGGGATCGGCGATCTCGTCCAACGCGGCCGCCACGCGAACCCAACGCAACGCCACCCCCACCAGTGCCGGGTCGGGCAGTGCCTCGGCGGCCAGTCCGATCCGCCCGCGCACCGTCTTCGCCCGCTGCGTCCACTCGGCCGACTGCGGCGTCTTCTCGGTCATTTCCAACACCGACAGCACAGGCCCGCCGACGGCGATCAACTCCTTCGTCGCGGCTTCGCGGACCTGGAACTCCCGCGCCCCCAGTTCCGATACCCACTTGGCGACGGACTTGTTCAATTCCTTCTCGCCGGCCAACTTGTCCGTTACGAACGCGACGCTCGCCCGCCCGCCGGCCGCGAGGGTGGCCGTTGCCGGGTAGGCGGTTTCGGGGTTCACGTCGCCGAGGTTCAGCCACGCGGCGGCCAACTCGGTCGCGGTCGGGGCCGGCTTTCCTCGCCGCCGGGTGCGGTCCCACGCCAGCAGGTTGTCGTCCGCTCCGGCGGTGACGAGCGTGCGGCCACTGTCAAGGAATGCCACGCCGGTGACGGTGCCGCCCGCCGGGTATCGCCCGGCCCGCTGGTGGGTGACGAGTTCCCACACCACCCCTGCGCCGCCGGTGCCCTGGGTGCCGGCCGCGAGGAACCGCCCGTCCGGGCCGAACGCCACGGACGTGAACGGGCCGTCGTCCCAGGTGCGGTCGAACTGCACCTCCATCTTGCCGGTCGCCGCGTCGTGAACGCACACCCGCATGAGGGAGGTGAAGGCGAGGCGGGAGCCGTCGGGCGAGAAAGCGATACCGCCGCGGAAGCTCCGGGCCGTGCGCTCCTTCCACAGTTCGGCCGGCGTTTTCCCGTCGCCGTTGGCGTCGGTCGCCCACACCCGCGCGTACCCGTCGCGGCCGAGGATGGCGACCCGCCCGCCGGCCGGATCGACGGCGACCGCCAGCGGTCGGGATGTCAACGGCCACCGCCGGATTGCCTCGCCCTTCGCCGCGTCGAGGATCGCCAGTTCCGGGGATTCGCCGGTCGAAACCGCCGCGATGAGTCTGGCGTGCGCGTCGGCGGCGAGGAACCGTACCCCCAGCGGAACACCGGCAAAAGGTTTGTCCGGTGAGTCCACGTCCAGCACCTTGCCCGTGTCGGTGGCGACGACGAGTGACCGGCCGAACGGGGCCACGACGCGGACCGGGTCGAGGCCCGGCACCAGCGTCGGCTTGGCGGCGTTGAGTGGCCACGTCAGGAACTTCGAGCCGGCGGCGACGGCCACCCCACCGGCCGGGTGCGGGGCGAACCCGCGTAAGTCGGCGAGGTCGTCGGGGGTGCGGTTCATCGATTCGCCGGTGGTCAAGTCCCACAAGTGGATGCGGGGCGACGGGAAGTCCGCGCCGCCGTCGGTGGCGGCGAGCCGGCCGTCGGCGGAAACGGACAGCGTGGTGACGCCGTCGCCCATCGTGCGAAGCAGCTTGCCCGACTTCGCGTCCCACACGGCCAACCTGCCGCCCGACCGACCGGCGAGTGCGGTTTCGCCCACGAACGCCAGCGGCCCTTCACCGGGGATGCTGAACGTCGGCTCCTTCTTGTCGAGGTCGAACACGCGGACGAGCGGGGCCTTGCCCGATGTGGCGATGGCCAGCCGCTTGCCGTCCGGATGGTAAGCGATGTGCGACACCGCGCCGGTGTCGCCGTGCGGCAGCGGATACGCTTGCAGCGGTTTGCCGCTGGGCACCTCCAAAACGTGGACGGCGTTCACCTCGTTCGCCACGGCCACCGCCGCCCCGCTGGGCATCACCGCCGCCACGCGGCCCTTCGGTAACTCCATGCGGTCTTGACCGGATTCCACTTCCAGCAGCGCCGCCTGACCTAGCGGGCCGGAGGCGACGAGCAACTTGCCGTCGGCGGACAGGCCGAGGTGGTCGCCGTTCTTCACCGGCACCGCCTTCGTTTCGGTGTACTTGTCCGTCTCGAACAGGCGGATCAACTCGTCGCCGAAGTGCGCGGCCAAGCACTTGCCGTCGGCCGAGTACGCCAGCGCCGACGCCCCGCCCTTGCGCGGGATCGTGTGCAGCACCGTCCCGGTTGCCGCGTCCCACACGCGGACGACGCCGTCCGACCCGCCGGAGGCGACCACCTTCCCCGACGGATGCACGGCGACCGACAGCGGCTGCTCCGGGTGAAGCCAGGCGGCCGAGCCGAGTCGGGCGAACGCCCCCGCCGGCAGCGGCACCGGGTCGGCGGCGGTGGCCAGGGCGGGCAGCAGGGCGACCGCGACGGCGAGGCGGGACGTCATGGGGCACCGGGGGTCGGGGCGGATGAGTGGTCGGTGAGAAGACGACCGACCGGTCGATGCGTAACAAGCCGGGCCATACTATACCGGAACCGCCGACCATCCAGACGCCGGAACCGGAGTGCCGCCACCATGTCTTCTTCCCCCGCGCCGGATCGCCGCGAGTTGCTCACCGCCTTGGCCGCGCTCGGCGTCGGCACGGCGACGTTCCACCGCGCCGTCCTGGCCCAGGCCGAACCCGCCCAGGCCGAACCGGTGACAGCGATCACCGCCGAGATGGTGCAGCAGGCCGAGTGGGTGGCCGGCATCACCCTGACCGACGGCGAGCGGAAGCGGGTGGCGGGCAGCCTGACGCGGGCGCTGGCGGGCGTGAACGCCGGGCGGAAAGTCGAACTGCCGAACGCCGTGTCGCCGGCCTTGCACTTCAACCCGCAACCGGGCCGTACCGTTATCTCCACTTCGCGCGGCAAGGTGGCGCTCGCCGGTGGGAAAGAAAAGAAGCCGGAGTCGGACGAGGACTTGGCCTTCGCCGGGGTCGCCACGCTGGCCCGGCTCCTTCGCGCCAAGCAGGTGTCGTCGGTCGAGTTGACCAAGCTGTTCCTCGCACGGCTGACGAAGTACGACCCGGCGCTGAAGTGCGTCGTCACCTTGACCGAAGACCTCGCGCTCAAGCAGGCGAAGGCGGCGGACGCGGCGATCGCGGCCGGTCAGTTCCGTAGCCCGCTCCACGGCATCCCGTGGGGGGCGAAGGACCTGATCGCGTATCCGGGGTACAAGACGACGTGGGGGGCGGAACACTTCAAGGACCAGACGTTCGACACGCCGGCGAGCGTGGCGAAGCGGCTCGACGCCGCCGGGGCCGTGCTGGTGGCGAAGTTGACCCTCGGCGCGTTGGCCTACGGCGACGTCTGGTTCGGCGGCCAGACCCGCAACCCGTGGGACGTGACGCGGGGGTCGAGCGGGTCGTCGGCCGGGTCGGCGTCGGCGGTCGCCGCCGGGTGCGTGCCGTTCGCCATCGGCACCGAGACGCTGGGCAGCATCGTCTCGCCGTCGCGGGAGTGCGGGGTCACGGGGCTGCGACCGACATTCGGCCGGGTCGGGCGCGGCGGGTGCATGGCGCTGAGCTGGAGCATGGACAAGCTGGGGCCGCTCTGCCGCAGCGCGGAAGATGCGGCGCTGGTGCTGGGCACCATCCATGGGGCCGACCCCGACGACGCCAGCGCCGTGGACCGGCCGTTCGACTGGCCCGGCGAAAAGAAACTGGCGGACCTGAAAGTCGGCTTCTTCGAGGACTTCAAGGGGGCCGGGTCTGACGGGGTCCGGGCGGTGCTGAAGGATCTCGGCGCGACGTTGGTGCCCGTCAAGTTGCCGTCCTCGGTGCCGACGGGCGCGCTGAAAGCGATCCTCGACGCCGAATCGGCCGCCGCGTTCGACGACCTGACCCGCGCAGGCGTCTCGGAGGGGTTCGGCAACCTGTGGCCGATCCCGTTCCGCGCCGGCCAGTTCATCACCGCCGTGGATTACATCCGCGCGAACCGCCTGCGGTCGCTGCTGATGGCGGAGATGGCGAAACTGATGGAAACGGTGGACCTGTACGTTGGCGGGAACGACCTGTTCATCACCAACCACACCGGCCACCCGACGGTGTGCCTGCCGTGCGGGTTCACCAAGCGGAAGGGCGGCGACCTGCCGCAAGCGGTCACGTTCACCGGCCGGCTGTACGGCGAATCCGACCTCCTGACGGTGGCGAAGGCGTACCAGGGTGCCACCGACTTCCACGCCAAACGCCCGCCGCTGGAGAAGGCGACGAAGAAGAATGCCGAGGGCAAGTGACGGCCGCCACAGTTGCTCACCCGGCGATCTTGGTGTACGGTTCGCCCTCGTTCAGCGTCGGGCGTTCCGGGCGGCCCTTATACTTGTACACGAGGTCCATGTTGCCCAGGCCGAGTAGCCACAGGATGGTGGCGTGCAAGTCGTGGACGTGCATCTTGGTGTCCACCGCCCGCAGGCCGAGTTCGTCCGTCGCGCCGATGACTTGGCCGCCTTTCACCCCGCCACCGGCCATCCACATGGTGAACCCGTAGGGGTTGTGGTCGCGGCCGTCGCCCTTCTCGCTCATCGGGGTGCGGCCGAACTCGCCCCCCCAGATGACCAGCGTGTCCTTCAACAGGTCGCGCGCTTTCAAGTCCGCGAGCAGCCCGGCGACCGGCTTGTCCATCGCTTGACACAGCCCGCTGTGGTTCTTCTCGATGCCGCTGTGGGCGTCCCACTTGCTGCCCGCGCCGTGGTAAATCTGCACGAAGCGGGTGCCGCGCTCGACCAGCCGGCGGGCGAGCAGGCACAGCCGGCCCATCGTCGCCGTCTCCTTCACGTCCATCCCGTACAGGGTCTTCGTGGCTTCGGTTTCCTCGGCCAACTCCACCGCCTCCGGGGCTTCCGCCTGCATCCGGAAGGCGAGTTCGTAACTGAGCAGCCGGGCGTCGAGTTCGGTTTGCGCCGGGTGCTTGGCGGCGAACTCGCGGTTCATCCGGGTGAGGAGTTCGAGCTTGCCGCGCTGCTGGGCGGCGGCCACCGCTTCGGGCGTGTTCAGGTTCGGGATCGGCTCCGCCCCGCCCTGGATGCGGGTGCCCTGGTACACCGCCGGCATGAACCCCGCGCCCCAGTTCCGCGGGCCGTTCACCACCGAGCTTTGGGTGTCTTGCATGACCACGAACGCCGGCAGGTTCTGGTTCGCCGTGCCCAGGCCGTAGCTGACCCACGACCCCAGCGACGGCCGCCCGCCGAGGATGCTGCCGGTGTTCATCTGGCAGACACCGGCCGAGTGGTTGATGCCGTCGGCCATGCACGAGCGGATGACGGCGAGGTCGTCGGCGTGTTCGGCGATGTGCGGCAGCCAGTCGCTCACCCACAGGCCGCTCTTGCCGTGTTGCTTCCACTTGCGTTTGGAGGCCAGCAGCGGCGACCGCGACTCGCCCATCGGCAGGATGACGGAGCCGAAACTGTCCGGGATCGGCTTGCCGGCCAGCTTGTTCAGTTGCGGCTTCGGGTCGAACGTGTCCAGGTGGCTCGGCCCACCTTCCAGGAACACGAAGATGACCCGCTTGGCCCGCGCGGGGAAGTGCGGCTTCTTCGCCGCGAGCGGGTTCTCGGCGGCTTGCAGGGCGTTCAGCGCGAGGGCACCGAACCCACCCCCGGCGGACAACAGCCAGTCACGACGGCTCAGCATGGGAAGGACTCCGGGGAGGGTTGCGCGGTACAATCACTTCGGATCGAGACACCGACGGAGGGTGATAAATGGTCGCCAGCACGACTACGGACCTCATGACGGCCGAGGAGTTTTGCACCTGGACCGAACTGCCGGAGAACGAGGACAAGCGCTACGAACTCGAAAACGGAGTCCCCATCGAGATGCCGCCGCCCTCCAAACCGCACGGGGGCATTTGCTTCCTCGTGGCGCACATGCTGGGTCTGTACCTCTTGCCGCGCGGCGGGAGCGTGTTCACCAACGACACCGGGTTGATCGTCCGCCGTCGGCCGGACACGGTTCGCGGGCCGGATGTCATGGCGTACATGACCCGTGAACCCATCGGCGGGATGGCGTTCGCGCCGGCGGAGGACATCCCGACGCTGGTGGTGGAAGTCCTGTCGCCGTCGGATCGGCCGGGGCGGACCAACCGCCGGGTGCAGTCGTACTTGCGGCGCGGCATCCCGATGGTGTGGGTGGTCGATCCGGACGAGCGCATTGTTACCGTCTATACCGCCACCGAGTTTCGCGTCTTCGACGAAACCGAGGAGTTGACGGGCAACGGCGTGCTGCCCGACTTCCGCTGCCCGGTGGCCTCGTTCTTCAACTGGCCGACCGCGTGAGCCACGGTTCTTGGGAGGGCGAGGCTCCCGCCGAGCCGCCAATCACGAAGACGGCTCGGCCGGAGCCTCACCCTCCCGAATTCGTCGTCACTCCGCGTAGAGGAACTCGCTGCTGTTCAGGAGCACGTGGCAGAAGTCGGCCCAGGCGGTCTGCCGGGCGGTGCGGGGCGTGGCGACCGTGGCGACCGTCGTCAACCGCAAGTCCGGGGTGCCGGTGCCCTTCATCACCCCCGGCTTCGCCTCGAACTGCCAGTACCCGACCGTGTGTTCGCCGGTCCCCTCGCGGGTGAAGAGCAGGTCCGGCAACGCCAGCGCGGTGGACGACAGCCGCACGTCGTCGAGCAACCCGTCGAATCCGGACGAGTTCGTGCCCGCACGTCGGCCGAGCGTCAGCGGCAGTTTGTTGCCGAACCCGCCGGTCATGGCGTGCGGCACCTTCGCCGTCAGCAGCGGCTCGTCGTCGTTCGACAAATCCTTCACGAAGAACGTCACCTCGCCGGCTTTCTCCTTCGTCGCCAGTTTCACCGCGGCCGCGAGGTAATACGGCTTGTTCATCGTCAGTTTGTGGTCCGAGAAGATGGCCTCTTCCCCGAACCCGCCGTCGCGTTTGGTGCCGTACAGTTGCAACACCACCGTTTCGGGCTTACGGCGGGACTGCTTGCCGGTGACGCCTAAGTTCCAGCCGCCGGTC
>JBBRUO010000062.1:0-16394 GCA_038247725.1 Gemmatales bacterium | reverse complement strand
GGCGATGGCGTCCCCGCGGACGAACCGGCTGGCCCCGTCCATCGTCCCGTAGAACTCGGCCTCCCGCATCAGGGCGTTCCGCCGCTTCCGCGCCTCGGCCTCGTCGATCAGCCCGGCGTTCATCTCGGCGTCGATGGCGAGCTGCTTGCCCGGCATGGCGTCCAGGGTGAACCGCGCGGCCACCTCCGACACCCGCCCGGCCCCCTTCGTGATGACGATGAACTGGATGATGATGAGGATGAAGAAGATCACCATCCCGACGATCAAGTTCCCGCCGACCACGAACTGGCCGAACGCTTGCACGATCTCGCCGGCGTCGCCGTTCAGCAGGATGAGCCGCGTGGTCGCCACGTTCAGCGCGAGGCGGAACAGGGTGAGTAGCAAAAGTAGCGACGGGAACGTCGAAAAGTCCAGTGGCTGCCGCACCGTCAACGTCATCAGCAACACGAGGATGGTGGCCGTCAGGTTCAGGGACAGCAGGATGTCCAGGACGAACGTCGGCAGCGGCACCAGGAAGACGATGAGCAGCCCCAGCAGCGACGCCGAGAGAATCAGCTCGCTTCGCTGGAGGCCGGTTCGTTTGGCGGTAGTCGGCTCGCTAGCCATCGCGGGTCGTCCGTGGGTCCGCCTTCAGGCGGCGTGGATATTTAGGTCATGCCGTTCGGAAGCGGGGCGATTCCGTCCGGAATTCAAGCACACCGGCGGCCGAATTCGGCTCCCGGTCGGCGGTTTCGCGCCGCCCCCGACCGGCGGGCGGCGCGGTTTCACGCCGCCACCCGAATCCGCGATCCGTTCGGCTCAGCGGGTGATCCCCTTCAGCTTGTACAGGAAGGCGATCACCTCCGCGACGGCCGCGAACAGCTCTTGGGGCACCGCCTGTCCGTCTCGCACGCCGGCGTACAGGGCGCGGGCCAGCGGCGGCCGCTCCAGCACCGGAACCTCGGCCTCCCGCGCGGCGGCCACCACCCGCACGGCCAATGCCCCTTTCCCTCGCGCCACCACCGTCGGGGCGAGATCCCGGCCGGCGACGTACCGCAAGGCGACCGCGTACTCGGTCGGGTTCGTCACCACCACCGTCGCCGTCGGCACCTCGGCCAGCATCTTCTGCCGTCGCATCCGCTCGCGGGCCATCTGCCGCATCCGGTGTTTCATCTGCGGGTCGCCGTCGTCCTGCTTGATCTCCCGCTTCAGCTCCTCCTTGGTCATCATCAGCCCCTTCTCGAACCGCCGCCGCTGGTACACGTAGTCGAGGGCCGCCACCACCGCCACCGCCGCCGTCAGGTACAGCCCGAGCCGGATGATGAGCGCCCACGACGCCGCCACCGCGCCGCCCAGGTTGTTGCGGTCGAGGGTGCCGATGACTCCCGCCCGCCCCTCCACGATCAGGTACGCGACGGTAGCAATGGCCGCCACCTTCAGCACCGCCAGCAGCCCCTTCACCACCGCCGCCAGCGAGAACAGGCGGCCGAACCCGGTGGCCGGGTTCAGCTTCTCGAACTTCAGCTCCAGCCGCTCCGGCGTGATCTGGAACCCGGCCTGGATGGCGCTGGCGGCGACGCCGACGGCCACCATCAGGGCGAACAGCGGGGCCAGCGCGAGGAGCAGGGTCAGCATCGCCCCGCCGATCAACTGCTGCGCCGCCGACGGGGTCAGTTCGGCCCTGAACAGTTGCGGCAGGTCCGTCCGGAACACGTCCAGCATGGTGCCGCCGATGGCCCGCCCGAAGGCGTCCAGGCCGACGATCCCGGCGAGGGTGACGGCGGCCCCGACCAGCTCGTTGCTGAACGGCACCTGGCCCTGCTTGCGGGCCTCCTCCCGCCGCCTGGGGGTGGGGTCTTCGGTCTTCGATTCCGGGTCCGTTTCGTCGGCCATCGCAAATCCCCATCTTCGGGTTTGTTCCCCCCTCCCCTGGCGGGAGGGGGAACCAGCAAAGATTCAAACCCAATCACTTCAGCAGATCCCCCATCCCGTCCCCGACCCGGCCGACGGTCATCGCCAGTGCCCGCACCATCTCCGGCAACAGGAACAGCGTGCCCAGCAGCGCGACCGACACTTGCAGGGTGAAGCCGATGGTGTAGACGTTCAACTGCGGGGCGGCCCGGCTCATGACCGCCAACACGACGGCCAGCAACAGCAGGCACAGGGCGAGCGGTCCGGCGAGCAGAATCCCGGCCTCGTAAGCCGAACTCAGGCCCGACAGCAGGACCGCCGCCTGCGGCAGGGTGGACCCGCCCAGGGGCATCTTGTCGAACGACAGGTGCAGCAGCAGCAGCACCAGGTGGTGCCCGTCGGCGATCAGGAAGAGCAGCGCGCCGGCCGTCTCGAACGCGATCGTCAGCGGGCCGCCCCCTTCGTTGCCCACCAGCGAGGTCGCCGGCGAGATGTTCAACCCGATCTGGCCCGTCACGAACTCGCCGGCGATGCGGGCGGGCAGCAGGAACAGGGTGAACGCCAGCCCCATCGCCGCGCCGATCAGCCCCTCGCGGAACAGGGCGAGCGCGTACCGCAGCGGGTGCACATCCACCGCCACGCGGGCGAACGCCGGGTCCCACCCCGGTGCGGCGGCCGTCAGGTAAAAGGCGGTGATGGCGAGCGCGAGCGACACGCGGACGGTGCGCGGCGTCCGCGCGGCGAACGGCGGCATGACCGCGACGAACGTGCCGACGCGGGCCAGGACCAACGCGGCGTACACGACGAGTCCTTCGGTCATAACCCGGCCCCCGTGCCGGCGGCGACGGCGTGCCCCATCATCCGCCGGGCGAACTCGACGGCCAGTTGCAGCGAGAAGCCGAGGGTGATGACGATCACCAGCCCGACGACGAGAATGCGGGGGACGTAACTGAGCGTCTGGTCCTGGATGCTGGTGACGGTCTGGAAGATGCTCACCAGCAGGCCGATGGCGAGGCTCACCAGCAGCGCCGGCATGGCCACCAGCAGGGCCGTGTAGAACAGCTCCTGGTTCATCCCGATCACTTGTTCGGTGGTCATGATTGGGCCTCCGTGCCGGTCGGTCTTGGCGAGGGGGGCGTACGCCCCCTGTTGCCAGGGTCCACGAACATGGGGCGGAAACCCCCCGCGCGCCAAGATGATGTCACCCTACTGGTAACTCGCGGCCAAGGCGTGCGACACCAGATGCCAGCCGTCGGCGAGGACGAACAGGAGGATCTTGAACGGCGCGGAGATTGTCACCGGCGGCATCATCACCATGCCCATTGAGGTCAGCACGCTGGACACCACCAGGTCCACCATCAGAAACGGCAAGTAGATGCAGAACCCCATGATGAAAGCGGTCTTCAATTCACTGATGACGAACGCCGGCAACAGGGTGAAGAACGGGGTGTCCTCCTTCTTCTCGACGGCGTCGTTCTTGGCCAAGTGCAGGAACAGCGCGAGGTCCGCCTTCCGCGTGTGCCGCAGCATGAACTCCTTGACGGCGATTTCGGCGTTCTTCATCGCGTCCGGGCCGGTGATCTGTTTGTTCAGATATGGGGTTAAAGCCGTGGCATCGATCTTGTCGATGGTGGGCTTCATGATGAACAGCGACAGGAACAGCGCGAGGCCGGTGATGACGAGGTTCGGTGGCACCTGTTGCGCGCCTAGCCCCTGACGGACGAAGGACAGCACGATCACCACGCGGGTGAAGCACGTCATCGTCATCAGCGCGGCCGGCAGCAGCGTGGACAGGCCGAGGGCGAGCGCCAGCTGCACCGGCGGGGAGGCGTTCTGCAGGTTCAACCCGTCGGCGTTGAACAGGTCGGCGACATCGGCCATGGGTCCGCCTCCGTGCGGGTGTTCGGGCTCCGCTCGCTCGGCGAGCGGGTGTCAGACGCCGCCCGTGGGGCGAGCGACTCTCACTTCGGCGGCAGTTCCAGCACCACCTTCGCGCCGGCGGCGTCGATGCCGATCAGCAGGCGGCGGCCGCCCGCCCCGACCAGATGCACCACGCACCGCGGGTCCACGGCGAGTTTGGCGAGCGGGGTCAGGACGCCGGTGGTGGCCGTCGGACTGGCCCGGTTCGACCACCGCGCCACCCCAATACACACGCCCGCCACGATTGCCAACCCGAATATCAACTTCGCCAACACCCAGGTCAGCGACGCCGGCTCCGGGTTCGCCGGGGGCGGCTCCGTCGCCGGGGTGGATGCGGGCGGTGGCAGCGGCGCGGCCGTTTCCGCGTCGGCGGAAGGCGGGGCCGGGCTGAGGGACAGCAGGCGGGGCAGGATGAGTCCGGCGGCGACGACGAGGACGCCGACGGCGACGAGGGACGTGAAGGTCGTGGACGGGCGCGGCGGGGCGGCGGGGGTTGGCATGGTGCGCTTCCGTGCGAATCCGGGTGTGAGGTGGCACCGGCAGTCCCGCCGGTGCCGTCGCGAGGCGGGCGGTTAGGAACCGGCACCGGCGGTGAGGCCGGCGGTACCGGGCCGCTTGAGTTGGCGGAGTTTCTCCAGAATCTGGGCGGCGAGCGTGGTGTCGGCGATCTCCGCGATCACTTTCCCGGCCTGCCGCTCCCGCATCTGGCCGAGGATCTGCACCGCCGTGTCCATGGTCCCGCGGTCGGCCATCTCCTGGAAGATCTTGGCCGCCGTGTTCGGGGCCATCGCCTCGTACATGAGCGCCAGCCGTTTGATGTTGGCGGCCTCGTTCGGGTTCGGCGGCGTCGGCCGGTCGGCGAACACGGCCGGGACGACGGGGTTCAGGGCGGGTAGCGGTTGAGCGGCGAGTTCCGCGGCACGGGCGAGCGCGGCCGTCGCCTCGATGGCCACCTGTTTGGCCAGGCGGTCCACCTCCTCCCGCTGGACGCGAATATCTTCCAGGATGAGCGCCTGTTGCGCCTTCTCCTTCGCCATCCGCTCCTCGCGGCGTCTCATCGCCGCCAGTTGTTCCTTCTGCTCGGCCCCGGCCGCGACCGGGCCGTCGCCCTTGGGCGGTGCGGGGTCGGCCTTGGGCTTCTCCTTGTCGTCCTTCAGCCCTTTCTTTTCCGAGTCCTTCTCCTTGTCCGCGTCCTCGGCCACCGCCTGCGTTTTCGATTGCTGAAGCCAGACGGAGAGAGTCCCCGCGGCCGCGAACAGGGCCAGCGACGCGACGCCGAGGATGAGGTAGTTTTTCATGGGTGTTCGGCGGGTTACGCCGCTCCGGAGTGGGCGGCGCGGGTGGCCGACCAACGTTGCACGGTGATCTCGTCGGCGGCGTCCTGCTCGGCCTGCTGATAGGTCCGCCGCCAGGTGTCGAACTGCTGCTGGCGGAGGGTGTCCAGGGCTTGCACCTCGCCGGCCACCTGCGCCCGCTCGCGGGCGGCGGCGTGCAGGCGGGCGTCGCACTCGTCGGCGTGGCGGTCGGCGGCGGTGATGGCTTCGCCCAACCGCTCGGAGGTCTCGAAGGCGGCCAGCCACTGGTGCGGGGCGGTCGCCTGACCGATGCGGTCGGCCATCGCCTCCGCCACCTCGGCCAGTCGCTGGCGGAGGGCGGCGGCGCGGGCGTGGGCGGCGTCGGCGGCGAGGCGGGCGCGGTGCTGTTCCCGCTCGGCCAGCGCCTCCAACTGCCGCTTCACCTTCAGCACCCGATCCAGGGAGAATTCGAACCGCTGCACGGGAAGCCCTCGGTGTCGGCGTGCGGTGCGGTATGCCCGGTGCGGGGGACAGCGTCAAGGCGAACCGGCGGCCGGGTCAGTACGGCCAGTGGGTGGTCAGCTCGAACAGCTTCGCCCGCGTCTGCTCGTACCCGGAGGGCGTCCCCTGGTCCTGCTTGAGGAATTGTAGCACGGCCGGCATCAGGTCGATGGCCTTGTCCGCCTGGTGGTCTTCGCCCCGCTTGTACTGGCCGATGCGGATCAGGTCTTCCACCTCGGCGTAGGTGCCCATGATGGCGCGGAGCTTGCGGGCCGCCTTGGCGTGGTCCTTGTCCACCAGTTCGGCGGCCAGCCGGCTGATGCTCTTGCCGACGTTGATGGCCGGGTAGTGGTCCCGCTCGGCGATCTTCCGGTCCAACACGATGTGCCCGTCCACGAACCCCCGCACGGCGTCGGCGATCGGCTCGTCCATGTCGCCGCCGTCCACCAGCACCGTCAGCAGGGCGGTGATGCCGCCGACGCTGGCGTTGCCCAGCCGCTCGATGACGTTGGCGAGCATCTGGAACACGCTCGGCGTGTACCCACGCGAGGTCGGCGGTTCGCCCAGCATCTGGCCGATCTCCCGCTGGGCGTGGGCCAGGCGGGTGAGGCTGTCGATCATGAACAGGACGTTCACCCCGCCGTCGCGGAAGTGGTCGGCGACGGCGATGGCCGTCTGGGTGGCCCGCACCCGCATGAGCGGCGTCTGGTCGCAGGTGGCGTAGACCACCACCGACTTCTTCATCCCCTCCGGCCCCAGGGTGTCCTCCAGGAACGGCCGCACCTCGCGGCCCCGCTCGCCGATGAGCGCGATCACGTTCACGTCGGCGTTCGAGTTGCGGGCGATCTCGCCGAGCAGGGTGCTCTTGCCGACGCCGGACCCGGAGAAGATGCCGATCCGCTGGCCGAGGCCGCAGGTGAGCAGCCCGTCGATGGCGCGGACGCCGGTGACGAACGGGGTCTCGATCTGGGAGCGGTCCATCGCCGGCGGGGCCGGGCGGTGGATCGACTTCATCGGGCAGCCGACGATCGGCCCCTTGTTGTCGAGCGGGCGGCCGAGGCCGTCCAGTACGCGGCCGAGCAGGCGGGGGCCGGTCGGCACCATCAACCCGCGGCTCTGGCGAACGACCGGCATCCCCCGGCGGAGGTCGTCGGTGCGGTCGAACGGCATGAGCAGGGACACGTCCTGCTTGAACCCGATCACCTCGGCCAGCACCGGCGGGCCGGACGGCCGCTCGATGGCGCACTGCTCGCCGACGCCCGCCTGCAAGGAACTGGTGAGGACGCCGGCGGCGCTGGTCAGCCGGCCCCCCATCTGGTACCGCGGGGTGGTGGTGATGTCGGCGGACATCTTCCGCATGTCGAGGCCGAGCTTCGGCGCGGCGGGGCGGAACGTCGGCGAATCAAGCACGGGCATGGGCGAGGCTCCTCAGAAGTTCGTCGCGAATCTCTTCCAACGTGCGGACGGGGTCCGCCACCAGCAACTGTGAGTGGCCCTCGACGGCGACCGACCCGCGGGCGAGGGCGGGGTCGGCCACCAGTCTGGGGTCGGCGGTCGTCAACAGCGGCTCGCCGTCCAGCCGGCGGTTCAGGAGGGCCAGGTCTTCCGGGTTCAGCCGCACGCGGATCGGCGTCTCGTCCGTCATCTGGGCGGCCATCTCGCGGGCGATCTCTTCAATCGGGTAGTCGTCGGCGGTGACTTCGCGGTGGAACAGCCGGGTGGCGATGGTGAGGGCCAGTTCGACGGCCGCGTTCCGCAGGTCGTCCAGTTTCTCGCCCTGTTGCGTCCGCAGATCGACGGCCGCCGAGCGGAGTTGGTCCAGCACCGCGTTGATGCGGGCGCGGTCGGCCCGGAACTCCTTGCCCAGATCGACCTCGGACACCTCGGCGGGCAGTTCCGGCGATGGCGGCGGCGGGGCCGGGCGGCGGAACGGCGGGAGGGGCGCGTCCGCGGCCGCCAGGACGGCGTTCGTCATCCGATCCGCGAACGGGATCGACCGCGTCCAGACGGTTCCGCGTTGTTGTGCCGCACGATCCATCGTGGCGTTCCTATCGGGGCGAAGGCGGCGATTCGGCTAGCGGTGGCAGACGAGGCCGGTTCGGGCTGGGTCGAACACCACAAGATGGATCACTTTCGACCTGACTCCAACCGCTTTCCACAAGTTTTCCGACAGTCGGAGCGATTCCATTGCGCGGCAGACGGAATCCTGAGCCGCCGCCCGAATCGGCGGCGGGAGGCGGTCCGAACGACCGCCGTTCGCGCCCCGCCGGCAACGGGCTACTCCTCGATGGTAATTTTCCCTTCCTCCTCGAACTGCCGGAACAGGTACATCAACTCGGCCTGCGCGGTCGTCACCTGCTGGCTGGAGATGCTGCCGAGCAGCCCGATCTCCTCTTGCAGCAGGTCGCGGGCGCGGCTGGAGATGTTCGCCGACAACTTCGCCGCCACCGCCTCGTCCGCCCCCTTCAGCGAGCAGGCCAGCGTCTTCATGTCGATCTGCGCCAGCAGCCCCTGCAGTTGGCGGTCCTGCACCTGCAGCAGGTCTTCCATCTTGTACAGCTTCGTCCGCACCTTCGTGGCCAGTTCCGGGTCGGCGTTCTCCACCTTCAGCAGCACCAGGATCCGCTCGGCGCGGGGCAACTCGCGGAGCATGGCGGCCAGGTCGTTGATGCGGTCGTCGTCCGGCACCGGCGGCGGTTCGTCCGGCAGCGCGGTGCCCCGCTTGACGACGGCGCGGGCGAGCCGTTGGATGACGGCGTGGTTGCGGTTCCCCGGCTGGCTGAACCGCATCGCCACTTCCGCCCGCTGCTCCGGCGACAGCCCCTTCATGACGGCGGCGGCGACCGGCTTGTCCAGCACCGACAGCAACAAGGCGACGGCGGCCGGCGGCTCCCCGTCGAGTGCCCGGTTCAGCCGATCCGCCGGCATCTCCTTCAGCGTCGCGATCGGATCGGGTTCCGGGTCCGGCGCGGCGTTCGGGTCGATGGGCGTGAGCGTGACCGGGGCCGGCGGTGGCGGCGCGGGCAGCAGCCCTCGCTCGGCGATGCGATACAGGTCGTAGAACTCGTTCAGGGATGAGTCCAGGTCGGCGTCCGCCGGCGGGCCGACGGAGTCCCGCAACTCGGAGCGGATGCGGTCGCTGGCGGTGACGTCCAGCCGGCTGAGCAGTTGCTCGGCGGCGTCCGCCGGCAGCGCCCGCAGCAGGGTCACGGCGATCTGGTTCCCGGTCATGACTGCCATATGCGACCTCGCTCGCGTGTTGTCTGATGCAGAAACCCGTTGTGCGTGGTCCCGTCGCGTAGCGCGGGTGCTGTCTTCCCACCTCCCCTCAACGAGGGGAGGTGTTCCGAAGGGACATCGTCAACGGGTTTCCCCGTGAGTCGGACCGTCTCGGCGAGACGGACCGACTGCCCTACTTCGACACCAGCAGGCCGAACACGTCGGACACCCCGTCCGGGTTCGTGCGGGTCAACTCGGCCAGCCGTTCCAGTTGCTGCCGGCGGCGGTCGCGGGCGGCGACGGCCAGCTCCTCCGGGGTCGGCGGCGGCGGGGCGGCCGGTTCCGGCGGCGGGGCGGGGCGGCGGCCGGCCCGGAGCAGGGCGAGCGGGATGATGGCCAGCCCGACTACCGCCGCGAACGCCACCAGGATGTTCCGCGCCTGGAACACGTACCCTTGCAGGCGGGCCTGCCGCTCGACCTCCGGGTCCGGCTCCGGGATGGTCGGCACCGGCGGGCCGGTCAGCTTCATGTTCGCCACCTTGATCTCGTCCCGCCCGGTCTTGTACCCGACCGCCTGCTTGATGAGGTCTTCCACGTCTTCCGCCCGCATCAGCGGCTCGGTGGCCGGGGCCACCCCTTCGGCCGTCGGCAGCGGGGACAAGTCCACCACGGCGGCGACGGTCAGCCGGGTGATCGCCCCGGCCCGGTCTTCCAACTCCCGCTCGGTGACGGAGTTGACGTAGTCGGTGCGGATCGTCTCCTGCTTCGTCTCGCCGGCGGAACCGCCGCCAGTCCCACCGCCGGGGTTGGCGGCGGAGTTGCTGACCAGACCGGTCACGCCGCGGGCCGGGGTGGAGGTCGTCTCGCTGGTCTCCGTCAACTCGGCCTTGATCGCCTTTTCGTCGGGCGGGAAGCGGATCTGCTTCTCCCGCACTTTCTGGTAGTTCAGGTCGGCGTTCACGGTCACCACCACGCGGCCCGCGCCGAGGGACGGGGTGAGCATGTCCTGCGCCTTCTTCGCCAGGTACTGTTCCAGCCCCTTGCGGTAGTCCACCATCTCGGTGGGCAGGTCGTCCTTGTTCGCCGCATAGGGGTCGGACAGCAGCCGGCCGGTGGAATCGATGACGGTCACGTTCTCCGGCTTCAACCCGATGACGGCGTGCGAGACGAGTGACACGATGGCCCCGGCGGCGGCTTTCGTCAACCCGCCGTTGGGCTTCAGTCGCAGCACCACGCTGGCCTTCGGCGGGCTTTGGTCGCGGAGGAACGGCGTCGGTTCCGGGCGGGCGATCAGCACGCGGGCGGCGGCCACCGAATCCACCTGGGTGATGGCGCGGGTCAGTTCGTTCTGGAGCGCCCGCTGGTAGTTCACCGAGTTCTGGAACGGGGTGGCCCCGAACGACGACTCCTCGAACGACTCCAGCCCCTTCCCGGTGCGGCTGGGTAGCCCCTCGGCGGCGAGGGCGACGACGGCTTCCACCCGCCGGCTTTCGGGCACCCGCACGTTCACCCCGCGGGCGTCCAACGTGTTCGGGATGTTCAGGGCGGTCAGCCGGTCGCGGACGGCTTTCACCTGCTCGACCGGCATGTCCGGGCCGAAAGGCACCATCGTCTCGGACGGGCTGAGGTAGACGAACGCGGCGACGGCGACGACGGCGGCGACGGCCAGGGAGACGACCAGCCCCTTCGTGAGGCCGCCGATGCCCTTCCACCAGTCGCGGAGGTTGTTCGCGAATTCCATAGCGGTGCGTCCAACGGGGGCCGGTGTTTAACAGTCTTGAACGGGGAGGCCGCTCCCGGGCGGTCGCGGCCCGGTGGGCGTCACACCTGCATGCGGGTGACTTCCGACAGCGCGTCGGTGAGGCGGTTCCGCAGTTCCAGGATGAGCCGGAACGACAGGTCCGCCTTGGCGACGGCGAGGCTGACCGTGTGCAGGTTCTGGGCTTCGCCGGTGGCCACCGCGCGGACGGCCTCGTCGGCCGACGCCTGGGCGGTGGTGTTCTGGGCGAGCAGCCCTTGCAGCACCTGGCCGAACCCGCCGGCCGGGGTGGCGGCGGCGGGGCCGGCGGCGAGGGACGCCTGCGGGGTCAGCGGACTCAACATGCCGAGCGGTGCGATGGCCATCACTTAACTCCTCAGGAGGGTCAACGCCTGTTCGTTCATCTGGCGGAAGGTCTGCATGGCTTTCAGGTTGGCCTCGTAGGCCCGCGCCGCCGTCAGCAGGTTCACCATCTCGGTGGGCAGGGACACGTTCGGGATTCGCACGTTCCCGTTGGCGTCGGCGTCCGGGTGGCCGGGCAAGTGAACGATTGGCAGCTCGGACGGGTCTTCGACCCGCTCGACGGCCGCCACCCCGAGCAGGGCGGGCCGGTTGTGCGGGCCGGTGGCCTTGCCCAACACTTCAGCGAACACCACGTCTTGCCGGCGGTACGGCCCGCCGTTCGCGCTCCGCGTGCTGTTCGCGTTGGCGATGTTGTTGGCGATCACCTCCATCCGCAGCCGCTCGGCGGACATGCCGGAGCCGCTGATGGCGGAGGCCGTGAACAGGTCGCGGAAAGGCATGGGACAACCTCCGGATTTGGGGCGAACGTCTTCGGGAAGGCGAGGCTTACCGGCCGCTGATGGCCGACCGCAGCGATCCCAGCCGGCTGGCGAGGATTTGCGACATGGCCTGATACAGCAGGCCGTTCTTGGCCACCTCGTTCATCTCGCGGTCGATGTCCACGGTGTTCCCGTCCACCCGCTCCGGGGCGTCGGTCGGGATCACCGTCGGGGCGACGTGCCCGGTGCCGCCGCCCGGCAGGGCGAGCGCCTGCTTCAACTCGCCCTCGAACGCCACTTCCAGCCGTTTGTAGCCGGGGGTGTTCACGTTGGCGATGTTCTGGGCGATGACGCGGTGCCGCAGGGCGGAGGCGTCCAGGACCTGGGCGAGCAGGTCGATGCCGAAGCTGGAAGGTGTCATGCCGATTGAATCGGCACCGGCGGGCGAAAAATTCAGCGAGATCGGCGATTCGCTCAAGTCGCCCGGCCGAATGGCCGTTTGGCGAAAGTGGGAAAGCGCGGTGGCGAACTGGGGGGACCGTCCGACCGGGCCGCGAGTCGGACGACGGGAGTCGGACGGCCGGGTCCGCGTCACTCGACGAGGGGCAGCCACTCGGTCACGTCGTGTCGCGAGTGCGGGCTGTACAGGACGTGTTCGGCCGACTGCTGGTAGGCGTCCCAGCACGGCTCCAGGTGGCGGAACAGGTCGGCCGTGCGGAGGCCGCCGAGTTCGCGGCAGAACAGCAGGTCGGTGCCGGCCCCGCGGATGGGCACCGGGTAGGCGTCCGGGCAGACGGCGCGGACGGCGTCGGCGTACCGCCGGCCGGGGTCGGTGTCCGGGTACAGGAGGAACGTCCGCTCCTCGCCGACCGGCCCGCCGGTCATGGGGGCGGCGGCGCGGAGGTAGCTCTGCACCCGCCGCGTCAGTTCGTCCGGGTTGTTCCGGGCGGCCGAGAACTCGACGGCGGTCACGTCCTGGCCCGGCAGCATGTCGGCCAGGTACGCCGTCGCCTGATCGATGAGCGGGTTGGCCAGCGGCTGGGACAGGTCGTTCGCCGAGTTGGCCAGCGCCACCAGCCCGCCGCGGGGCGACAGCACCACCTTGGTGAGCACGTCGTCCAGCCCGGCCAGCGACTCCTGCGAGATGCCCCGGAGCAGGTCGGCGGCCGACCGGTCCAGGTGGTACTCGCCGTTGGGCAGCACCACCCGCATGGTGTTCGACCCCTGGATGCTGCTCTGCGTCGTCTCCTCGCCGGCGTCCGCCCCGCCGTGCTGCGACCCGGACCCGCCGAGCATGATCGGCGCTTCCATCAACTCGGCCAGGGCCGCCAGCCGGTCGCGGGCGGTGAGCACGTCCCGGTGCCAGCCGTCGAACCGCGCCCACAGGCGGCGGTAGAACTGGGCGGCCACGTGCGTCAGGTCCTCGACCACCCGCAGATCGACGAACGCCCGCACCTTGTCGGCGATGCCGCGGACGGCCTTGGCGGTGCGGTTGCCGAACAGGTTGAACCCGCCGCCGCCGGCCCCCTGGATGGCGGCCAGCGCGAGCTGCACGTCCACCTTCGCCTGCTCCCGCTTGACCCCGCTCTCCTCCATCCGCCGCTCCATCGTGTCGATGGCCCCGGCGGCGGTGCCGATGAGCCGCTCCAGCACCACCGCCGCCGCCCCCAGCCGCGGGCCGGGCAACTCCTCCAGCGCGTGCAGGCGGGCGATCAACTCGTTGTCCCAGGCGTCGAGCGCGCGGCGGAGGCCCTGGTCCAGCGCCTTGCTCAGGCGGCCGCGGCGGAAGGCGCTGTCCGCCTCGCTGGTCGGCTCGGTGCCCAGCCAGTCGCGGGCCGTGTCCCACACCCCGCCCGCCCACGCCGCCGGGTCATTCCGCTTGCCGAGGGTGTCGGCCTGGGTGGCCACCTCGCCCAGCCACGCGGACAGCCGGTGCAGCGGGTGCCCGTCGGCCTTCGTCACCGACTCGTCGGCGATGAACTCCTGGACCGGGTCCGGCGTCAGCCGGCGGTCGGCCAGGATGCCGTCGAGTACGTGTTCGGCGGCCGGCGGCAGGTTCGGCACCCCGGACGCCCACGAGCGGACCAGCTCGATGCACATCTGCCGGGCGGCGCTCCGCAGCAGCAGCCCGCGGGGGTACCAGACGCCGAACGTGCCGAACCCGCGGAACGGCGTCCGCCCGACGGCCGGCGGCGTCTGCCGCACCACCTCCAGCCCGCTCCCCAGCGCCGTGGTCAGGTCGTAGCTGACGTACCCGGCGAGGTGGCTGAGGGTGTCGCGGATGGCCGCCCCCGTCCGCGCCGCCATCGGCAGCAGGTAGGTGGCGGTGAACGGCAGCCCCTGGGCCTCGGTGACCGGCCCCTCCGGCCCGCCGTACTGGGCGGCGAACGTCACGTCCGGGTCGGCGTAGTGGTTCAACTCGGTCAGGCTGGCGAAGATGTTGGCCAACTCCTCCGGCGGCGACGACGGGTCTTCCGGCGCGCCGG
The DNA here is from genome assembly GCA_038247725.1 of Gemmatales bacterium. Taxonomy (GTDB): domain Bacteria; phylum Planctomycetota; class Planctomycetia; order Gemmatales; family Gemmataceae; genus JALHQU01. The sequence goes on along the minus strand of JBBRUO010000062.1, from coordinate 2,542 downwards.
TCAGGACGAAGCAGGTGACGGTCGCGCCCGTCATGTTCAGCTTCTCCAGCGCCTTGCGGACGGCGTGCCCCACGTCCACCGTCATCCCGCTGGTGCCGCCGCTGGCCGACACGAACAGGTACACCGCCGGCAGCTTCGTCCGCACCGACAGCCCGGTGTGGTCGGCCGACTGCTGCAGCGCCTCCGGGTGCGAGCACACTTGCAGCTCGTGCCGGACGCGGGCGACGAACCGCAGGTAGTGGTCGCTGAAGGCGAGGCGGCCGAGCGCCCGGCTGCCGTCCACCCGCAGCGAGCGGGGGATCGAGTACAGCTTCTCGCGGGGCAGCCACTCGAGCAGTTGGTCGAGCTGCCGGCGGCGGTAGTTCGTCACCGGCTGCAACCCGGCGAGGAACGTCTGCTCGCCGTTCAGTGCCACGTCTGGCGGGCCGGAGGCGGCCTTGCTCGCCGCGTTCGGGTCGCTGTCCAGGTAGATGTACCGGACGCACGGCACCTGCGACAGTTGGCCGACCCGGTCGAGCAGGCGGCAGCGGATCTGCTGCAGCGCCCGCCGCCCGAACCCGCCGATGCCGATCAGCACGGCCGGCCGCAGTTGCCCGGCCTCCGGCTCGAACTTCAGCGTGTCCAGCGTGGTGGCGGAGGCGGCCGGGAAGCGGATCAGCGACTTCCGCGTCACCGGCGGCGGGGTGGACCGGTTGCGGGCCGGGGTGTCGGCCAGCCGCTCCCGCACCGTCGGCGGGGCGATCCGCGGCGGGGTGGTCGGGGTCGGCATGGAGATGGTGGCCTGCGTGCTCGAGTGGGTGCCGAGCAGCGCGCGGATGAACTGCCCGCAGGTCGGGAAGCGGTCGTCCGGGGTCTTCGCCAAGGCCCGCGCCACCGCCGCCCGGTCGCCCTCCGGCACCCCGCTCAGGTTCGGCGGCTCGGTCATGTGCTGCATCGCCAACTGGCGGATGTTCTTCCCGCGGAACGGCTTCTCCCCGGTCAGCAGCTCGACGTACACCACGGCCAGGCTGTACTGATCCGAGAACCGGGACGGCTTGTTGGCGAACGTCTCGGGGGCAGCGTACACCGGGGTGATGCCGCCCATCACGCCGGCGCTGCTGGCCCGCCCGATGTTCCGCACCAGCCCGAAGTCGGCCACCTTCACCCGGTCCGCGATCAGGAACAGGTTCTTCGGCTTCACGTCCAGGTGCTGCAGGTTGTGCTTCTCGATCAGATGGTCCAGCCCCTCGGCGGCGTCCGACAGGCACCCCAACAGCATCTCGCGGGGGATGCCCGGCCGCCCCTGCCGCCGGCACTCCTCGAACAGGTCGTGCAGGCTGCGGTCGGCCAACTCCATGACGATCAGCAACTCGCCGTCCACCACCTCGATGCGATCCATCGAGCAGACGAACGGGTGGCGGATGGCCTTCACCTGCTCCAGCGCCTTGAACTCTTGTTCCGCTTTGGCGGCGTCGCCGTCGAGGTCGTTCATGTTGCCGAACACGAACTTGATGGCCTTGAACAGGCCACCCGGCACCTCGCACTTCCACACCTCGCCGAACCCGCCCGTGCCGAGCGGTTCGATGAGGCGGTAGCCGGGGATCGGTTCGGCGTCGGCTTCGCGGAGCCAGTTCATGATTGCAGCCACAACGGGGCAGACGTGGAACCCGTTAACCGTAGGTCACGGCGGCCCGGGCGTCCATTTTTCCCGCGAGTGTCTGGCGAACGGTCAGGAAATCCCGCGACCCGCGATTGAGGGCGGGGCCGGAAAACCGTGGCGGAAGTGGCGAGCCGCTTCCGCCCGGAAGCGGCCCTCGCGCCGGGGCCGAAAGTGTCCGATTGGGTCGTCGCGTTTTCGCCCCAGTTCCCCCTACCCGCGGAGGCGGGCCGAATCGCGGACGCCCAGGTTCTGGAAAATCTGCCGCGTCGCGTCGGACTTGTTCAGCGTGTAAAAGTGGATGCCTTTCACGCCGTTGTCGAGCAAGTTCCGGCACTGCTCGGTGGCCCAGTGGGTGCCGACGGCGGCGACGGCCGCGTCGTCGTCGCAGCGGCCGACCGCCCGCAGCAGTCCCGCCGGGATGCGGCTACCGGCGGACAACTCGGCCATGCGGATCAGCCCCGCCTGGGTGCCCACGGGCATGATGCCGGCCACGATCGGCACCTTGATGCCGGCCAGGTCGCACCGCTCGCGGAAGTCGAAGAAGTCGCGGTTCTCGAAGAACAGTTGGGTGCAGATGTAATCCGCCCCGGCGTCCACCTTGCGTTTCAGGTAGTCCATTTCCAGCAGGCGGTTCGGGGTGCCGGGGTGCCCTTCGGGGAAGCCGGCCACGCCGATGCCGAAGCCGCGCTGGTCCACCGTGTTGGTGCGGCTGCGAACGAACGTCACTAACCCGTCGGAGTACTGGAAGGCGTCCTTCGAGCGGTCGTAGTTGGCCAGGTTCTTCGGCGGGTCGCCGCCGAGGGCGAGGACGTTCTCGATGCCGGCCGCCGCGTACCGGTCCAGGATTGAAGTCATCTCCGCCAAATCGTGGCAGACGCACGTCAGGTGCGAGACGGCGGTCAG
>JBBRUO010000061.1:0-16579 GCA_038247725.1 Gemmatales bacterium | reverse complement strand
GTGTGTTCCGCGCGGTTTTTCACTTCGTGTGCGTTGTGCTCTTCGTGGTTCAGTCTGCTTCTCTTCAATCTCTGAGCAGCCCTGTCCCGCAAGGGGAGAGGGGAGTTATCGCGGCGTCTGTTGTAACAGATACGCCAGCAGGTGGAAGTAATCCGCTTCGGAAACGGTGCTGTCCACGTTCGCCGGCATCGCCGACAGGTTCGACGGGACCACCTTGTCCACGTCCCCTTTCGCGATGCGGTTCTCCTTCCCGTCGCCGTCGATCAGGACGTAAATGTTCCCCTCCGCGCGGACCAACCCGGTCGGCGACCGGCCGTCGGCCAGGATCAGCGTCGTGGACTTGAACGCGCCGTCCACGTTGCGGTTCGGGTCGAGGGTGTCTTCCAGCAACCGCTCCAGGCCGCGAATGCCGACGCCGTCGAGTTGCGGCCCGACCTTCGCGCCGTCGTTGTTGATCTGGTGGCAGATGGCGCACGACTTCTTGAACACTGCCTGCCCTTTCGCCGCGTCGAACTTCCCTTTGCGGAACCCGTCGGCCCGCTTCCGGATGAGGTCTTCGATCCGCTTGTCCGGCGGCAAAATGCCCTTGGTCAACTCCGCGACTTTCTTGTCGAGGTCGGGCACCTTCGTCGCGCGGAGGCGGTCCAGCACGGCCTTCTCTTGCAGCAACCGGGCCGGGGCCTCGCCGGCCTTCACCGCCGCCAGCAGCAAGTCCGCGCCGAAGGTATCCCCTGCCAATGCCTGCGCAAGACTGACGCTGACGGCGTAGGGAGCTGTTTTGATGGCGTCGCGTGCGAACCGGAAGTCGTCGTACTTGCTATTCTGAGTGAAGAGGAACACGGCGATCCGCTCGCGCTCCGCCACCGGCCGCGAGACATCAGTCATCAACTTGCGAAGGATGGGTTTGACCTTCCGCGGGGCCAAGATGTTGAGGATTTCGATCGCCTCGTAGCGGTGATCAACCGAATCGTCCTTCTTGACGATCCACGCCAGCAATAGTGGAACGTGATGGTCCGCGTCTTGAAGTTTCTCCGGCGGGGTTATGGCCATCCACAGGCGGAGCGTGCGGATGGCCAGTCGGTTCACCGCCAAGTCTTTGTCGCGAAGGCCAGCCTTCACCAAGGGTTCGAAAGGGTTCTCCGGATACCAACGGAAATCCTTGCCGCCGCCGGATTGCACGCCCTTCAGGATGGCGGCAGCGATTTCCAGTTGCGTGGCCGTCTTCTTCTCGATGTCAATCTTGGTCATCCACTGGAGGTCGAGCAACGTTTCCCAGTGATCCTGTCGCTGCGAGTTCTTGCCGACGTACTCGGCGACAGCGAGGCGGTACGGGGACGCCGAATCGCCCCCGGCCTTCATGAGTTTCAACAGCGACGGAACGGTTGCCTTGTCCTTGAGCGCCAACCCGACCTCGATCAGCGTGGGGACCACTTCCTTCGTCGTGTCCTTCGTCGCCTCGTCCCATCCACCCTTCTGCTCCAGGCAGTTCCGCAAAGCGATCTTCGCGGCGTGCCTCATGGACACATCCCCGACCGCGATGGTCGGGAGGAACTTCAACAGCGGGACGATGAAGTCCGTGTCCGGGTGGGCGGTCATGCCGTCCACCACCGCCCGCTTCACGCGGATGTTGTCGAACGAGGTGAGCCAGTCGAGGGCCAGTTTCCGCTCATCCAGACCCCACTGATCGCGGCTAACGAGCGCCCGCGCCAACAACCCAGTGAGCGTCTCGGGCCGGATGTTGTCCGGGTTCTCACGGGCGTACTTGGCGACAACCGCGTAGTCGTCGGGTTTCATCTCCCCCGTCCGTTCGTGGACCATCGCGAACAGTCCGACTCGTGCGGATGCGTTCGGCCGGTCTTCGAGAATCGGCTCCCCCTTCGGTTCGAACTTCGCGCGGCTCGCCGCCTCGTTCGCCGCCATCAAGCGGACGGTGGTGTTCGGGTGGGCGAAGTCGGCGAACAGTTCGGCCTCGCTCGCCTGCGTCCAGTCCTTGCGGGGGAACGCCGGCGCGGCTCCTTTGCCATCTTTGCCCCGGTACACGATTCGCCAGACGCGGCCGTGGTCCTTGTCCCGGCCGGGGTGCTTCAAGTCCACCTCGTAGTGGCCGACGATCTTGTTGTAAAAGTCGCTCACGTACAGCGCGCCGTCCGGCCCCATCTTGATGTCCACGGGGCGGAACCACGGGTCCGAACTGCTCAGGAAGTCTGGCAGCTCCTTGCCCGCCGGCGTCGCGCCGGTCCAGCCGATCTTGTCACAGTTGATGCGGTTCGTCACGCAGTTGCCGACGAACATGACATCCTGCCATTCCTTCGGGTATTGGTCCGCCGCGTAATACACGATCCCACACAGGCCGGTGCTGCCGTGCAGGTGGTTGACGACGTGCGGGGCGTAGCCGAGGCCGTCGTGCGGCTTGCCGAAGCTGTCGTAGTACGCGCCCCGCACCAGTTGCGTCATCGGCTTGCTGTGGCAGTCAGCGGTATACAGATTCAGCCACGGATCGACACACATGCCGAACGGATTCACCTGTCCCCGCGTGAAGATCTCAATGCGGCTGCCGTCGGTCTTGAAGCGGAACGTGTGCCCGCTGTTCATCTTCACCTCGTGCCCGTCGGTGCCTTTCACCGTGCTGTCGTTGCGAAACCCGTGGCAGGCGTACACCCAGCCGTCCGGCATCAGCGTGAACGAGTTGGTCATGCCGTGCGTGTCCACGAACCCGAAGCCGCTGAACAGCACTTCCCGCTTGTCCGCCTTCATGTCCCCGTCGGTGTCGGTCAGCTTGAGGATTTTGCCGCACTCGGAGACGATGACCGACTTGCCGTCCGGCAGCGGCAGCACGCCGATGGGGATGTTCAACTTGTCGTCGAACACCTGGATTTTCTTCGCCTTGCCGTCGTCGCCGAAGTCGGACAGGACGAACAGCTTGTCGGTCCCTTTGCCTTCCGCCACGGCAAACGGGTAAATGTACGAGGTCGTCACCCACAGGCGGTTTTTGGAGTCGAAGGCCAGTTGCATCGGCTTCTGGATGTCCGGTTCGGACGCGACCAGTTGCGCCTCGAACCCGGCGGGCAGTTTGAAGCACTTGAGTTCGTCGGCCGGCGTCTTGGCGTCGGTTTTGGCGACGAGGTCTTGCGCGGCGGCGAGTTGGGTCGTCGCGAGACCGACGACGAGGGAGAGGAACAACCGCATCGGGGACGGCCTCCGGTGGTGTCGGGGAGTGTCCGCCGATTGTATCCCGGCAGCCGTCTGCCGGGAATCGGCGTCTCGCGTGTCCGGCTCGGCGAACCGGTGCCTTACTTCCCCGTCACCGCTTCTTCGCGTAGTCGTCGAACCGCACCTCGGCGATCCAGCCGCGGTCGGCGGTGCGGAGGATCACGCCGGCCGGGTCGCCGTCCGCGCCCGCGTCCAGGCGGCACTTCGAAGCGGGGAGCAACTCCTCCAGAAAGTCGCGAGTCGGGTCCGGGCGGGTGGGCAGGTCGCGGGCCGGGAAGCGGGCCACGCGCGGCGCGAGCGGCACCTGAGTTTCGCCGGCGAACGCCTGCAACTCTCGTTCACTGAAGTACGTCAGCCCGTCGTCGGTGAGTGTGGCCACGTCGGTGAGCCGGTAGCCGGTCTCCCGCTTGCTCGTGTATCGCTCCGTGCCGGGCGCGCGGCCGCCGAAGACGACGCCGAACACCACCCGCCACTCATCCTGCGGGGGCACTCGCTCGGCGAGCGGCCGCACCGCGGCGACGACGCCGTGGAGGGGGTTGGCGATCAAGTCCCCGGCCGCGAACAGCCACCGCTTCGCGTCGCCGATCAGGTACGACCCGTCGGGGGCGAGGATCAGCCGGACGTTCACGCCCTCGATCAGTTCGACGGCGATGGCGTCGCCGGGCGGGCGGACGGCGACCCCGCACGGGCGGCCGTCGTCGTCGGGCGGGTGGTAGGCGGGGTTGGGGTGCGGCTTGGTGCGGAACAGGAGTCGGCCGAGATCGGCCGACCGGACCAACTGGCTCATGGCGGGAACCCTCCGGGAGTGGCGGCGCGGCACGCGCGGCCACTGGCAAGAGGGCGGAGGCGGGCGCAGTGTTCGAGGGTCAGGCGCGGAGGGGGGTGAAGTGCGATTTTTCGACCAGTGGGCGGACCTTCTTCGCTCCGAACTCGGCCTCGAGCCGAGCGAGGACCGTTGGCGTGTGCCGCAGGTTGGCCTCCAACTCTTCCTGCCGGAGGGAGAGGAGGAGGGAAAGATCATCGCTGATGACGGCGTGGTCGAGCAACGATGCCGTCCGCCGCATCAGTTTTTCCACCGCGGGGCGCAAGCACTCGTACGAATCGATCAGTCTCACCGCTTCGGGGATGGCGTGTTCGGGGGACCGCCGAAGCGTCACGATCAGGTCGATCGCCCGAACGCACAACGCATTCAGTTTGTCGCCGTATTCCTTGACGATGGGCAGGTGGAACTCGACCGCCTCGGTGGGGCCGAGTTCCACAAATTCGGCGGTCGGACTCATGTCTTGGCCTCCCAGGTCCGTAGCCCGTCGAGGACTTCGACGAGGTGACGGACGGCATACTTCGCCACGGCTGCGGGATCCCCTCCGATCATGACGAACCCTCCATCCGTGGCACTCGCGTTTCGGACGGACCTCACTTCCCGGCGGCCTCGGCCGTCCGGCGGACGACCGATGTCAGGGCGTCCAGGCGAAACGGCTTGGGCAACACGGCCGTCGGGCCGGAGGTCAGCACGTCGTCCGGGAGCGGGCGATCCGAGTACCCGCTGGCGATGACCACCGGCAGGCCGGGGCGGAGGCGGCGGAGGCGGCGGATCACCTCGTCCCCGGTCAGGTCCGGCATCATCAGGTCCACCACCGCCACCGCGAACGCCATCGGGTCGGCCTCGACCAGAGCCACCGCCGACAGCCCGTTGGCGGCCATCGTCACCCGGTAGCCGTTGTCCTCCAGGGCGGAGGCGATCAACTCGCGGACGTTCATCTCGTCGTCCACCACCAGGGCGGCGAGGGCGGGGCGAGCGGTGGCCGGCGCGGGATCGAAGAGGGGGTTCGGCCGCTCGACCCCGGCAGCGGGCAAGTCGATCTCGACGGTCGTGCCGCGGCCCGGCTCGGACGCCACCCGGATGGCCCCCTTGTGCCCGCGGACGACGCCCTTCACGGCCGCCAACCCCAGACCCCGGCCGGTGAACTTGGTGGTGAAGAACGGGTCGAACATCCGCGCCTGCGTGGCCGCGTCCATGCCCCGCCCGGAGTCCGTCACGCGGATGCGGACGCGGTCGTCGTCGGCCGGCTCGACCCGCACGGCGACGGTGCCGGCCCCGTCCATCGCCTCCGCGCCGTTGGCGATCAGGTTCTGAATCAACTGCCGGAGTTGTCGCGGGTCGCCGGTCACGGCGGGCAACCCGTCGGCGGCGTGGACGGTCAGCGCCGCGCGGCCGGCCGCCGCGCGGAAGGCGGTGCCGTTCTCGGCCAGCAGGCCGGCCAAATCGACCGGCCCGACGGCCATCCGCCCGACCCCGGCGTAGGCGGTGAGTTGGCCGCACAGGTCGGCGGCGCGGACGGCGGCCGACTCGATATCGGCCATCTGCGCGGCCACCGCCGGGTCGGTCACCTCCTCGCGGGCGATGGAGGCGTTACCCAGGATGACCGTCAGCAGGTTGTTGAAGTCGTGGGCGATGCCGCCGGCCAGCACCCCCAGGGCCTCGTACTGCCGGGCCTCGGCCAACTGGCGATCCAGCTCCGCGCGGGTGGCACACTCCCGCGCCGCCCGCGCCTCGGCGTCCTTCCAGGCGGTGATGTCCAGCAGCACGCCCGTGAAGTACGGCACCCCGGTCGGGGACTCGCACGGGAAGTCTTGCGCCCGCAGCCACCGCACCCGCCCGGACCGCGGGCCGACGTACCCGAACTCCGCCGCCCACGGCTCGTGCCGACGAACGGAGTCCCCGACGGTGGCGTAGAAGGCCGCCGCATCCACCCCGACCAGGGGCATGGTGCCGGCGGTCAGCCACGCCGACACCTCCGCCGCCGTCGCCTCCAACATCTCCTCCGCGCCGGCCGAGAGGAACTCCAGATGGAGCGAGCCGTCGGGCCGTGGCCACGAATGGTACAACACCCCGGACAGTCCGGTCATTGGCGGCGCGGGGTGGTCGGCGAGTCCGGACATACTCGGCTCGGGTGAAGAAGGTGCGTACATCACACTATAATCATTACGGCGCAATGCGACCGTTCTTTTTCACGGACGGCTTGAAATTCGAGCGTCACCCCTTGCCCAGCACGAGGTCCAGCGCCCAGCAGCCGCGGACGTGGCGGCCCGGTTCCCGCAGGTGCGCCAGCAGATCGGTGTCGGTGCAGCCGGCCTCTTCCAGTGCGTCGGCCAGGATCGGCAGCCGCTCGAACGCCTGATCCGCCTGAATGCCGTCGGCCAGCCCCTTCGCCGTCTCGGACACGCGAATCATCCAGCCGGGGAAGATGGTGCTGCCGCCGGTGGACATCCACTCCGGCACGACGGTCCGTTCCAGGAACGGGTTCCCGAAGACCTCGCGGCAGAGATCGGCCTGCGTTCGCCGGACGGCTTTCTCGGCGGCTCGCACCTGCCCCGGTGCCGCCGCCCGCGCGACACACGCCACCACCCAGTTCAGCACCGGTTCCAGGGTCGCGTCCGGCGGGGTGCCGAACAGCCCGAACAAGGCGAGGCGACTGGCATACGCCGGCGAGTCCGGCGGCGTCGGGTCGGGGCCGTCCGGGGGCACCACCAATTGGATCGTGGCGCGCAGGGCCGCCTGCCAGTCGCCGTGCGTGGCCTCCCCCTCCGCGTACCGCTCGGTGATGTCCACCAGCCGCCCCATCCGCTCGTCGAAGTGGTCCGCGATCAGCCGGCAGCAGGCGACGCCGAGCAGTTGCAACTTCCGCGCGGACGCCTTCGCCCCGATCTGCCGGAGCATCGGGGCCGGGTTGGTGGACGCGAGCCACTGGGATTCCGTCATGCGGGAATGATACGGCCGCCGGCTCGTCGGTCGGAAGGGGAAACGGTTCATCCGCCTACACTGCCGGCATGGAAACCGTCACCCTCGCGTCCGGGCGGACGTACCTGCTCGCTCGCCCGCCCGCCGGCTCCACGCCGTGGCCGGTGGTCGTCATGTTGCACGGCACCGGCGGGTCGGCGGCGTTCGCGGCGGACGAAACCCGGCTGATCCCGTTCGCGGCGGAGATGGGGTTCGTCGTCGCGTTCGGGGACGGCCTCCCGGTGAACCCCGCCGAACCGGTGCGGTTCCTCACCAACCCGCGGCGGTGGAACGACGGCTCCACCGCCCCCGGCGACCCGTTCCACGCCGACACCAACGACATGGGCTACTTGGCCGATCTGATCGCCGACGCGGTGAGCCGATCCGACGGCGACCCGGCGCGGGTGTACCTGACCGGCTTCTCCAACGGCGCGGGCATGGCGTTCCGGTTCACCGCTGAGCGGAGCGACTTGCTCGCCGCCGTCGCGCCGGTCGCCGGGTACTGTCCCGCTTATGTGCCGACTCCCGCCCGCCCGGTGCCGACGCTGTTCCTCCACGGCGACGCCGACCTGCTCATCCCCGTGGCCGGCGGGCCGGTACGGCTACCGTGGGGGAACCGCACCGTCACCCGCCCGCCGATCCGCGACACGATCACCCGCTGGGAGTCCCGGCTTGGCGCGTCGGTTGAAGTGGTGACGGTGCCGGGGTTGGGCCACCACTGGCCGGGCGGGAAAGGGCAGTTCAACCCCCGCCTCGGCGGGCCGACCTCGGATCGGCTGGACGCCAACCGGGAAATTTGGACCTTCTTCCGCCGCCATCGGGTAAAGTAGTTGCACATCCGGGGGAGGGGCTGTCATGCGGGGATCGCTCGTGTGTCTGGTGGCCGTGTCCGCGGCGTTCGCCGCGCCGATTCCCAAAGACTTCAAGCCGAAGTTGGACGACAAGGCGCGGATCGTCGGCCGCTGGTCGCCGGTTCCGGGGAACAACAGCGGCGGTTCGTGGGAGTTCTTCGCCGACGGCACCGCCCGGTTGCCCAACCGCGGGGCCGACGAGCCGCCGATCCTGTACGAGATGGACCCGAAGGCGTCGCCGAAGACGTTCCTGTGGAAGCCGTCGTGGGGGACGTGGTACGGCGTGTACGAAGTGAAGGGCGACGAGTTGCGGCTCGCCATCGTCAGCGGCAGCGGCCCCCGCCCGACCGAAGCCAAGCCGGGCACCGGGTACGAGTTCTACGAGTTCCGCCGGCAGAAGTGAGTCCGGGAATAATTCCGATCCAGGAGCGGAACACTTCCACGAGTTCCGCCCCTGATACATGAACCCGGTTGGACTGTCCCATCGCGAGAGGAGTTGCCGCTTCTTCCCACCTCCCCTCGTTGAGGGGAGGTGTCCAGCGTTCTCCCCCCGGCACCTGAATGGGACACCCGCAGCGGGTGCGTGTATGAGGACATCGGTTGCTCCATTTGGCAGAACCGGCCCCCCGCTCGCCGCGCTCCCCGTCCACTTCCTAACATGACGCCACGCCGACCGAACCCGCCGGCCGGGTGGGGCGTATACCTGTTCGTCCCCGCCGTCCCCGAAGACCCGGTCTCGCGCCCGGAGCTGCCGTCATGCCTGAGAACGTCGTCGAAACGCGGAACCTGACCAAGGTGTACCGCGACTTCTGGGGCCGGAAGAAGAAGACCGCCCTGAACGCCCTCGACCTGACCATCCACAAGGGCGAGATCTTCGGCCTGCTCGGCCCGAACGGGTCCGGCAAGACGACCACCATCAAGCTGCTGCTGGGGCTGCTGTTCCCGTCGTCCGGCGAGGGGTTCGTGTTCGGCGAGCCGGCCGCCAAAGTCGAGAAGAACGAGCGGATCGGCTACCTGCCGGAAGAGTCGTACCTGTACCGGTTCCTGAACGCCGAAGAGACGCTCGACTTCTACGGGCGGCTGTTCGACATCCCGCCGGAAGTCCGCCGCAGCCGGGCCGCCGAACTGATCGACGTGGTCGGCCTGAACGCCGACAAGAAGCGGATCCTCCGCGAGTACTCGAAGGGGATGCGGCAGCGGATCGGGCTGGCCCAGGCGCTCATCAACGACCCGGACCTCATCATCCTGGACGAACCCACCTCCGGCCTCGACCCGCTCGGCACCCGCTGGATGAAAGACCTCATCCTGGACCTGAAGAAGAAGGGCAAGACGATCCTCATGTGCAGCCACCGGCTGGACGACGTGCAGGACGTGTGCGACCGCATCGCCATCCTTTACAACGGCGACATGCAGGAGCAGGGGGCCGTCGAGAAGCTGGTGGAGGACCAGAAGCGGCTCCAGATTCAAGCCAGCGGGCTGGAGTTGACCGACGCGGTGAAGGCCGAATTGTCGGCGGTGATCGAGCGGCACGGCGGCAAGGTGGAGGCGTTCGGCCACCCGACGACGACGCTGGAAGACCTGTTCCTGCGGATCATCGAGGAGTCGAAGGCCCGCCCCGGCCGCCGCTACCTGCCGCCCGCCGAGACCGCCGCGAAGTGACGGGTTTCGAGTCCGGCTCGCCGAGCCGGACGGGTTTCGAGTCCGGCTCGGCGAGCCGGACCTACTGCTCGTCTTTCCGGATTCCCCGCCATGCCCGACCTGACGCCGCTGTTCGGCCTGCTCATCGTCGACCGCGACCCGTTCACCTTCGCCGACCTGCCGGGGCTGGTCCAGGCGTGGCTGATGGACGCCGGCGGGTACGCCTTCCTCGGCCTGTTGGTGTACCTGCTGTACGCCCTCCGCGCGCCGGCCGACTCGTCCACCAAGGCACGCATCCGCGTGTCGGCGTTCATGTTGGCGGCCGCCGCCACCGCGATGATCTGCTACGCGGTGTACTTGTTCTTGCTGCTGAACAACATCGGCGTCGATCAACTCGCACTCCTGAAGCTCCAGGCCTTCGACCCGACCGGGTACAACAAGTACACCCCGCCGGCGGTGTCGTGGAGCGGGCAGCCGCTGGCCCTGTCGCTGGGCGGGCTGTTCGCCCTCGTCGGCATCGGCGCGCCGTTCTTCGCCGCGATGGCCCACCTCGTCCGCCGCATGGCGTCCACCGGCCGCGCGCCGACGGGCACGCCGAGCCTGGGCGGCACGTTCGCCCTGCTGCTGGGGCTGTGGGTCGTCATCAGCGTGGCCGCGTGGGGGGTGCTACGGGTGCTGCCGACGGCGCGGGAGTGGGTCGGTGTCGGGGCGGTGCTGGCCTACGTCTTGACCGCCGCGTGGGCGGCGTACCGCTGCCGCCTGTGGGACCGCATGGGGGCCGTGTTCGCCGTCGCCAAGCTGTCGGTCCTCGACGTGATCCGCAGCCGGGTGTTCCTGGCGTTGCTGGTGCTGCTGCTGCCGGCCCTGTTCCCGATCACCTGGTTCCTGCCGTTCAAGGCCGAGGACGAACTCCGCCTGACCGTCGGCATGACGACCGGGCTGACGCAGGTGGTGCTGCTGCTGATGGCCGCCGCCCTGGCCTCGTTCGCCATCCCGAACGACGTGAAGAACCAGAACATTTACACGGTGCTGACGAAGCCGGTGCAGCCGTTCGACGTGGTCCTCGGCCGGTTCATCGGGTACACCGCGCTGGCCACCGTCGCGCTGGGGATGATGACGGCCGGCAGTTGGCTGCTCATCGAAGCCTCGACCATCTCGCCGAAGGCGATGGAGGAGACGTTCAAGGCCCGCGTGCCGATCCGCGGGAAACTGCGGTACGAGTCCCGCACCGGGGAAATCGTGGGCACCGACGTCGGCCGCGAGTTCAACTACCGCAAGTACATCGCCGGCCACCCGAGCAGCTCGCAGCGGGCCATCTGGTCGTTCGGCGGCCTGCCATCATCGCTACAGCGGGCAACCGACGCGGCGGTGCCGGTCGAGTTCACCTTCGACATCTACCGCCTGACGAAGGGGGTGGAGAACCGCGGGGTGGACGTGAACATCCGGGTGGTGTCGTGGCGGTGCCCGCAGAAGCCGCCGGCGCTGAAGGGGGAGGGGGCGTGGCAGTGGGGCGACCCGGCGCAGGCCGCGCGGTACGACGACCGGGCGAAGGAACTGCTGTTCGCCGCCGACCAGGAGCGGGAGCCGAAGGAACGGCGGTTCGCGTCGAAGCAGGCCATCGCCAACCCGAAGGCGCTGCTCTCCCGCGCCCGACCGGGTTCCCCGGAGTGGGAGGTGGCGAACAAGTTGGCCGCCGAGTTCGGGTTCTACGAGATCGTCAGCCGCGAGGTGTTCGACTACCACCCGACGACGGTGCTGGTGCCGGCCGGCCTGTTCGCCAACGCCGTCGCCACAGTAGACGCCGACGGGCAGCCGCTGCCCGGCCCGATCGGGCCGGACGGCAAGCCACTGCCGGTGCCGCCGCCGCAGCAGGTGCTGGTGTACGTGAAGTGCGAGACCAGCTCGCAGATGCTCGGCATGGCCGAGGGCGACCTGTACCTGCTGGAGGCGGAGCAGTCGTTCGGGCAGAACTACTTCAAGTCGGCGGTCGGCCTGTGGTGCCGGCTGGTCATCCTGATCGGGCTGTCGGTGGTGTGCAGCACGTACCTGGTCGGGGTGGTCAGCTTCCTGGCCGCCGGGTTCCTGTTCGTCGCCGGGTACTTCGGCCAGTACATCACCGAACTGGCGATGGGCAAGAGTACGACGGGCGGCGGGCCGGTGAAGGCGTTCAGCCAACTGGCCCAGGCGAAGTTGCCCACCGCCCCGGACGAGGGTACGGCCGGGGTGCAGGCGGCGGCGCTGGCCGACAACGTGTTCGCGTGGCTCATCCGCCGGGTGGTGAACCTGTTCCCGGACGTGTCCGCCTACGACTGGACGCCGTACCTCGCCGAGGGGTTCAACGTGTCGTTCGAGAACCTGGCGATGAACCTGATCGTGACCGCCGGCTACCTGCTGCCGTGGCTGATCCTCGGCTTTTACCTGATCCGCTCCCGCGAAGTGGCGGCGTGAGGCACCGGCGTCGTGGTGGTCCCGCCGTGGTGGGGGGAGATCGCTTCGGCTTGTTCGCCCGCCGCGCCAGCAAGGGGCGTGCGGCGATGGGTGGCCAGTCGCTCTCGGGCCCCGACGGTGGTTGGCCCCGCGCTCGCGCTTCGGGCGAACACAACCAGACTCCCCTCCCGGCGGCTGTGCCGCCGACCTCCCTCTAACGAGGGGAGGTGGGGCGTGACATGTCCCCCGCGGCACGCGAGGGAATAGTCGCACAGCAGCGGTCGCGAGATCGGCCCGTTCGGCCCAACTGAAACACACGGGCTTCGCGCCCCCGCCCGCCAAGACTTTTCGGAGGCTCTGCTCATGAACGACCTGCAACGGGCGGCCCGCACCCGCAAACTGATCTACCTCGGCCTGATCGTCGGGCTGTTCACCGTCAGCCTGTTCCTCCGCGGCAAGTTCGCCGTCGGCGACGCCGCCGCCGCCGTGCCGACCGCCTTGGACCAGTTGGCGCAGTTGACCGTCGAGGGGCAGGCGGCCGACCTGGAGTTGTCCGAACTGGACATGGGCGACCCGGAGATCGCCGGGGCGGCCGCCCGCGTCAGTCTGGTCGGCTTCCGCGGAGTGGTCATCACGACGCTCTGGTCGTCGGCCATCGAGAAGCAGAAGCGGGGCGAGTTCCACGACTTCGAGCTGTACGCCCGCCTCGTCACCCGCCTCCAGCCGAACTTCATCACCCCGTGGCTCTTCCAGGGGTGGAACATCGCGTACAACGTGTCCGTCGAGAACGAGAAACTGGGCGACATGTTCTTCTTCATCGCTCGCGGCATCGAACTGCTGAGCGAGGGGGACCGGCTGAACACCAAGCAGGTGCGGCGGCGGGGCGAGACGTTCCGCGTCGGGTCGCCCGACCTTCGCCGGGAGATCGCCTTCTTCTACCAGAACAAGTTCACCGTGTCGGACAAGGTGACGACGCTGCGGTGCCTGATGGCGCTGACGGTGATGCAGCCGGGCGACCGCTCCCCGGCCCGCATCCTGAAGCAGAACACGGCGGCGGTGAACGACGAGCAGTTCCGCCGGTTCTGCGAGGAGAACCCGCAACTGGTGCGGCGGCTGAGCACCCCGCGGCCGAACCCGACCCTCGGCGAGAAGGTGACGGACACCATCGCCGCCACCCCGCTGGAGGTGGCCGACTTCCTGGCCGCCAACACCGAGTTGCCGACCCGGTGGGAGGCCGACGGCGTGCCGAAGCCGCCCGACTCCCAGTTCCCCAGCCTGCCGCCGGCGTTCGACGGGGACAACGAGTACCACCCGTTCCACCCGGACCTGCGCGAGCTGCGGTACGACCGGTTCGACGCCCTGCTGGCCGCCCGCGCGTGGTTCGAATACGCCCAGACGGTGGTACCGCCGCCGCCGGCCGACAAACTGGCCGCCTCCGCCCCGAAGCGGAGCAGCGACTGGGACCCGGCCGACCCGAACGCGCCGTACAAGTACCGGATGCCGGAGCGGCCGTCGCTCATCATCTTCCGGTACTACCCGGCGCGGGCGCAGTCGTACTTCGCCGAACGGCTCCAGAAGGAAGGCTGGTACGACGCCGAGACGGTGTGGGATCCGGACACCGGCCGGAGCAGTGGCGACCGCTGGTTCCCGGACCGGCCGGCTGCCCTGAAGGCCAGCCGCAACTCGCTCGACGAGTGGATCGAGGCGGCGCGGCGGTGGGAGGTGTACGGCCGCGACAACGGCATGAACCCGTCCGCCGAGGTGGAGTCGGCCATGCAGGCCGCCTACCTCAAGACGCTCGCCGTGTTCCCGCCCAACTCGCAGTTGCCGCCGGACCTGCCGCCGGAGTTAGCCGACCGCATCACCGCCGCCGACCTCCGCCTCCGCCAGGCGCACGACTACCTGCCGCAGAACCTGCAGATCACCAACTTCCGCAAGTTCCTCGACGAGGCGCAGGCGGAATCGACGCGGGAGATGGTGAACGCCCGCAAGCGGCTGCTGGCCGCCGAATCGCTCCGCACCGCCGGCGGCCTCGGGGCCGCCGCCGAATACGCCGCCGCCATCGCCGAGTGGCGGGCGGCGCTGGACCGGCAGAAGAGCTACCACCAGGGGGCCCGCAGTGACTCCGTCCACGAGTTCACGTTCGACCTCGAACAGACGCTGACGAACCTGCTGAAGGACGAGCCGGATGTCGGCCGCCGAGTGGACGCCGCCCTGGCACCATATCGGGACGCGGTGGCGGCCGTCGCCGCCGCCCACCCGGCCGTTCCGGCCGCGGCCGCCGAACTCGTCACTGCCGCCCGCAAGGACTTGCTCCAGCAGGTGGCCACCGAGCAAGCGATGACCGAGATCGCGGTGCGGATGCGGATGCAGGCCGGGGTGGTGGTGGAGGAGGCGCGGAAGCAGGTGGCCGACGGCGGCTCGTTCGAGTACCTCCGGCAGTTCACGACGGCCGGCCGCGATTTCTCGTGGGTCCGGCCGGACATCCGCCAGGCCAAACTGGAGCAACTCGGGCTGATCCGCCGGCCGGCTGAAGTCGATCCGCCCCTCGGCCCGGACGGGCAGCCCGCGCCGTCGGGCGGCCCGCCGCCGCCCCAAGTGATGCCCGGCCCCGGACAGTAACCCATGCCCGACACCATCCTGGCCGTCCTCGCCCACCCGGACGACGCCGAGTTCCTGTGCGCCGGCACCCTCCTCCGCTTGCACCGCGAGCGGGGGTGGGCGGTCCACGTCGCCACCATGACGGCCGGCGACTGCGGGTCCGCCGACCTCCCCCCGGACGACATCGCCCGCGTCCGCCGGGCCGAGGGGAAAGCCGCCTGCGACGCGGCCGGGTTCACCTACCACTGCGTCGGCTTGCTGGACCTGCGGGTCCGTTTCCGCGACGACCAGTTGAACGCCGTCACCCGCCTGCTGAACGCCGTCCGCCCCCGCGTCGTCCTCACCCACAGCCCGGACGACTACCACCTCGACCACGAGCAGACCAGCACCCTCACCCGCGCCGCCACGTTCGCCGCGCCGATCCACAACTTCCTGCACCGCCCCGGCCACGCCGAGCCGCACCCGCCGCTGGCCGCCATCCCGCACCTGTTCTACTGCGACCCGCTGGAGGGGAAGGACATCTACGGCCGACCGGTCCCGCCGCTCTTCTCGGTGGACGTCTCGCCCGTCATCGACGTGAAGGCGAAGATGCTGGAAGCGCACGAGAGCCAGCGGGCGTGGCTGCGGAAACACCACGGCGTCGATAACTTGGTGCAGTCGATGCGGGACTGGTCGGCGAGCCGCGGCGCGGCCGTCGGGGTGCCGTTCGCCGAAGGGTTCCGTCAGCACCTCGGCCACAGTTACCCGCAATCGAACCTGCTGGCCGAACTGCTGGGGCCGCAGTGAGGGCGACCGTGCCCGCGGTTCCCGGAGTCGTGCTCCCCGGCCGAGACCGACGCTTTCAGTACCGCCACTCCAGGCCCAGCGACAGGCCCTGCACCCAGAAGTCGTTGCGGACGAACAGCGGGGCGGGGCGGTCGCCGAAGCCGCCGGCGGACAGGTCCAGCACCCGGTCCAGTTGGTCGCCCGGCCGCACCGCGTCGCTCAGGTACATCACCGTGTAGCCGAGGAACACCCGCGACTTCTGGCCCAGCCGCCAGCCGACCCGCAGCCCGGCCTCCGGCAGCACGGCGAACGACGCCCGCGACGTCCGCCCGCTGTTGGACAGCCGCCCGTACACGCCGAGGGGCACCGCCGGGCCGCCGTCGAACGCCGTCAGCCCGCTCACCCGCACCACCTCCACCGTCCGCCCGAACCCGACCTTGGCGTCCAACTCGGCGAAGAAAGGCCCCCGCTCGACGTCCGCCCGCAGGCCCAGTTGCCCGCCGTGGAAGCGGTTGTGCGCGTCGAACTGGTCGGCGACTGCGAACCCCGGCAGGCCGTCCAGCCCGACCGACCGCGACTCCACCCGCAGCCCCTCGTTCAGCATGAAGTACCGGTACCCGGCGAGGGCGTTCAGCCGCACCGACGGGCCGTCGTACAGGGAGCGGACGAGGTTCGCCTCCCACCCCGTGACGCGGCCGCTGACCGACACGGCCACATCCCCGGCGGAATCCGGGGCGGCGATCAGCACCACGTCTTCGAGGCCGGTGTCGGCGTTCACGAACGGCCGGCCGAGGAACTGCGTCCGCCCGCCGAACGGCTTCGCCGCCGCCGCCGTCTGCGTGTTCGTGCCGAGGAACAGGTAGGCGAACTCGACCCCGTAGGTCCGCGCGTCGGAGAGTGCCCAGCCGAGGACGAACCGGCCGCCGGCGGTGTCGGGTGACGGCAGCGACGACCCGCCAATAAGCGGCGGCACGCCGCCGGGGCCGAGCCGCAGGACCGCGTCCCGCCCGGCCACCACCACGGGCGGTAGCGGCTGGCCCTGCGGCCACCACAGCAGCAGTTCCGTGCGGTACCAGTTCGACGGCATCGGCCGAAGGCCCAGGGTCGGGGCGGCCGTCGGAACTACGGCCGGCGGTTCGTCGATGAGGTCGGTGGACTCGGCGACCGGTTGCAGCGGCTGCGAGATCGTCACCCCGTTCGCCAGCGGGGCCGGTTCGACCGGCAGCACCAGCCCCGGCACGGCATCGGGGAGGAATGGCGACGACTGACCCGCCGCCGGGCCGACGCCGGCGAACAGCATTCCGAGCGT
>JBBRUO010000060.1:0-16636 GCA_038247725.1 Gemmatales bacterium | reverse complement strand
TCACTTCTCCGACCAGGCCGGGAAACCGAGTTCGCGGAAGCGGGCGAAGCCGGGACCGGCGACGTACTTCACGAAGGCCTCGGCCGCCGCCGGGTCGCGGGCCTGCGTCAGCGTGGCGATCGTCACCCCCGCCCGGATGCCCGCGAGTTCGGGCAGGTTCAGCGTCGATTGCGCCGGGTAGTTCCGGGCCACCGCGTCCCACACGACGGCGGCGTCCACGGCTCCCACCCGGCTGGCGTTGGCCGATTCCGTCACCGTCCCCGCGCCGATCACGTTCGAGTTCAACTCGCCCCACTTGCCGAGGGCGGTCAGCCGCGAGCGGACCAGCTTGCCGACGGCCGCGGCCTCGTTGGCCACGCTCACCCGCGTGCCGGGGCGGGTCAGGTCGGCCCACCCGGCCACGCTCGTCCGCTGCTGGCTCGCCGGCGGCAGCAGCACCACCGCCCGCATCACGGACAGCGGCACGGTGTCGGCGATCAGCCCTTTGTCGGCGGCAATGCGAAGGTAACTGTCGTCAGCCGGGAGGAAGGCGTCGGCCGGGTCGCTCGCGGACGGGAACTCGACGCGGGCGAGGATGTCCTCGGACGCGCCGAATCGCAACTCCACCCGTCGGTTGGTGGCGGCCTCGTAGTCCGCGGCCACGAGTGTCATCGCCGGCCGCAGGCTGGCGGCGACGTAGACCACCAACGGCTGCGGCCCGGCGGCGCGCGGCGCTTCGCGCACCACCAGCGCCGCCACGAGGCCGGCCAGCAGCAGGAGCGATCCGACGGCGACGGGCGTGGGGGTGCGCATGGCATCGACATCAACGAGAGGAGCGGGAGTCCGGCTCGCCATAACCTATCGGCGGAAGGCCCCGGTGGTGACGGCCGCCCGTCACGCGGCCTGGGCCGATTCCCCTTCGGCCGTCGGCAGGGCGGCGATGAACCCCTTGGCCGCCGTCGCCGCGAACTCCAGCGCCGGGCCGTTCCACCGGCTGATGTCGTCGCCGAACCCGGCCTTCACCCCGGCCTGCGCGACGTGCGTGAGCAGCGCCCCGACCGGGCACTTCTTCTGGCTCGCCAACTTGGCGTCGAAGTCCCGCAACCGCCGGTGCAGCTCGTCCCCGCTGACCGGCAGCGCCCCCGCCTTCGCCGCCGCGGGCACCGGGTCCGCCGGCTTCGCCTCGACGACATTCACGGGGTTGACCTCGACCGGCTTCGCCGAGGATTTGGACTTCGGGATCGCCCACGCCGGCAGTTGCGGGACTACCGCGAACTGCCGCTTCTGCGGGTCGTAGTCGGTCCACACCGGGGGCAACCGGTACAGGTAGCGGCCGATGCCGTACTTCACCGCCGCACGTTTGAGGGCGTCGGAGAACGCGGCCTTCAGCCGGTCGCCGCCGTCGGGCTGCTCGCTGGGCGAGCCGACGTCGGTCTTCGTGACCCACTCGGCCCCCAACTTCAACTTCAGCCGGCAGACGACGGACCCGTCGGTCAGGATCTCGTAATCGTCCATCCAGTTCTCGACCCCCAGCACTTCGTCGAGTCGGTCCTGGATGACGCGGCAGTCGATATACGCCAGCGCCAGGGCGCGGTTGCCCTTCACGCTCTGCGGTTTGAACTTCACCTCCCGCGGCTCGAACGGGACGGACAGGGCGGCGGTGATGGTATTCAGTTCGGTCATGACAAGATCCTCCGGGTCGGGATGATTGGCGAAACTGTACCCAACGGCAGATGTGGTCAAAATGTCAGTAGTGGAAAATGTGTGACGAGTGACGCCGGCTGGGGTGCGGGTGCCGTGGAAACTCGCTTCGATATCCTGCCCGTATCCCGCCCGCTTCCCGTCCCGGACTCACCCGCCATGCGCAGCCTCCTCGCCGTGCTAATCCTCCCCGTCGCCGCATCCGCCCAAGGGACGAAGGCCGACTACGAACGGTCCCAGTCGCTGAACCAGCGGTTCGGCGGCAAGGTGTCCCGCGACCGCATCGACCCGACGTGGTCCGCCGACGGCAAGTTCCTGTGGTACGCCGAGTCGCCGTCCAAGCAGACGAAGTACGTCCTGGTGGACATCGAGAAGGGCACGAAGGAGGTGGTGGCCGACGACAAGTTGCCGAAGGGCGGGAAGAAGTCCGAACCGCCGGCGACCGAGGAGGAGCCGAGCCTCGCGCTCTTCCAGCGGCAGCGGCCGCGCGACGGCGGGCGGTCGCCGGACGGCAAGTGGGTGGCGAGCATCAAGGATTACAACGTCGTCCTCCGGCCGGCAGACGGCAAAGACGAAACGCACCTCTCTGCGGATGGCAAAGCCGACGACCGCTACGGTCGCCTCTTCTGGTCGCCGGACTCGGCGAAGCTGATCGCCTTGAAAACCAAGGCCGGGGGCGACCGCAAGGTGACACTCGTGGAGTCGTCGCCGCGCGACGAACTCCAGCCGAAGACCAGCACCTACGACTACCTCAAGCCCGGCGACCCGATCCCGCTGACGAAGCCGCACCTGTTCGACATCGCCACCAAGAAGGCGGTGCCGGTGTCGGACGAATTGTTCCCGAACCCGTGGGCGGTGTCGGATGAGCACTGGACCCGCGACGGCTCGCGGTTCCTGTTCAGCTACAACCAGCGCGGGCACACCGTCATGCGGGTGCTGGCCATCGACGCCGCCACCGGCAAAGTGACGCCCGTCGTGAACGAAGAGTGCGAGACGTTCTTCGACTACAACCACAAGAAGTACCTGCGGTATCTCGACGACACGAGCGAACTCATCTGGATGAGCGAGCGGAACGGGTGGAACCACCTGGACCGCATCGACATGAAGACTGGCGCGGTGAAGAACCCGATCACGACGGGCGAGTGGGTGGTTCGGCGGGTCGTCGATACGGATGTGGACAAGAAGGAACTCGTCCTGGAAGTGATGGGGATTCACCCGAAGCAGGACCCGTATCACAGCCACTTCGCCCGCGTCAAGTTCGACGGCACCGGGCTGACGATCCTGACCGACGGCGACGGCACCCACAGCCCGCCGCGGTACTCGCCCGACGGCACGCACTTCCTCGTCACGTATTCCCGCGTGGACCTGGCTCCGGTGACGGAACTCCGCCGCACGGCCGACGGGAAGACGGTGCTGGAGCTCGAACGCGCCGACGTGGCGGCCCTGGAAAAGGCCGGGTGGAAGCCGCCGGAGCGGTTCGTCGCCAAGGGCCGCGACGGCAAGACCGACATCCACGGCATCATTCACCGGCCGACCACCTTCGACCCGAAGAAGAAGTACCCGGTCATCGAGTACATTTACGCCGGGCCGCACGGGTTCCACGTGCCGAAGGCGTTCCGCCCGGTCCACTTCCCGATGTCGATGGCCGAACTCGGGTTCGTTGTCGTGCAGATCGACGGCATGGGCACCAACTGGCGGAGCAAGGCGTTCCACGACGTGTGCTGGAAGAACCTCGGCGACAGCGGGTTCCCGGATCGCATCAAGTGGATCAAGGCGGCCGCCGCGAAACACCCGGAGATGGACTTGCGCAAGGGCGTCGGCATCTACGGCGGCAGCGCCGGGGGCCAAAGCAGCACGCGGGCCGTGCTCGCCCACCCGGACTTCTACACCGCCGCCGTCAGCGACTGCGGCTGCCACGACAACCGCATGGATAAAATCTGGTGGAACGAGTTGTGGATGAGTTGGCCCATCGGCAAGCACTACGCCGAGCAGTCGAACACCAACCCGGACGTGGTGAAGCAGTTCACGGGCAAGTTGATGCTGGTGGTCGGCGAACTGGATAAGAACGTGGACCCGGCCAGCACGATGCAGGTGGCGAACGCGCTGATCCGGGCGGACAAGGACTTCGACCTGCTGGTGGTCCCCGGTGCCGGGCACGGGGCGTGCGAGTCGTCCTACGGCCGCCGCCGGCGGGCGGACTTCTTCGTCCGCCACCTGCTCGGCGTCGAACCGCGCAGGGAGTGAAGCGGCGGTGGTGTGACGACTGGCGGGTGATGGCCAACGGCGATTGGGTCGCGCCGGCCGATTGTGCCACCCACAAATGAGCGACACTGGCAGGAGATTACATGGCGCGTCGAAGTTCCCGTCAAGCAGAAAAAGTCGCCGCCCGGAAAGAAATCCCGGCACCCCTTCCGGCCGACTTTCTCGCCCCACGCCTCACTTCTTCTCCGGGAACGTGATCGCCTTGAGCAGATCTTCCTCGCGGGGGGCGAGTTCCGCGGCTTTGTCCGGGGCGGACATGACGGCCACGCTCAGTTGCCGGCCGTTCGCCCCGGCCAGCAAATAGAACGTCTGCACCACCGGCGTGCCGTCCTGCTTGCCGATCGCCGACACGCGGTACAGCCACCGCCCGCCCGCCAGCGGCACTTCTGCGTCCGCCGTCACTCGCTCCGGCTCCCAGTTCGGCAACTTCGCCAGCCGGTCCTTGAACTCGTCCGGCGACGAGTGCTGGCCCGGTGCCTCCGCCTTCCAGCCCATCATCGTCACCTGCGCCACGAACTCGCCCTTGTCCAGCAACCGCAAGACGAGGTGGTCCTTGGTCTGGCCGACGATGACCCAGTCGCGGGGATACGTGAAGGCGAACGTGCCGTCGGCGCTGGTCAGACTCAGGCGGGTGAGGGCGGGCGTGGCGGCGTCGGCCGGCACCTTCGCCCGCGCCTCGGCGTTCAGTTCCTTCGGCTCGTCGCACGGCGTCCGCGTCAGCACGATCTTGGCCTTCACCTCGACGGCCGGGGTCGCCGGGCCTTGCGCGCGGTCGTCCTGTTGCTCCCACGTCAGCGCCGTGATGCGGCCGGCGGCGGTGTCGAACTTGCCGGTCGCCGAGACCACGACGACCGCTTTCGCCCCCAGTTCGGTCCCCTCGGCGACGCCGGTCAGGCTGAACTCGGCGACGCCGTCCGCCACCGCCACCAGCGTCCCCTTCAGGTCGTGCTTCAACACCCCGTCGAACAGGAGGGCGTGTTGCACCGCGTCTCCGGGGACGGCCCAGGTGTCTCCGACCTTGACATCCTTTCCGGGCAGCAGGGCGGGCAGGCACATGGTGTCGAAGTGTTCGCCCACGAGGTCGAGTTCCGCGCGGGTGAGCGGGCCGTTCGGCGAAAAGTGCAGGGTCTTGGCGGCGGTGCGGGTGGCGACGGTGAGGCGGCGGTCGGCCGCCAGCTCGCGGCGGCTGGTGTCCGACCCGACCCGCGACTTCGAGTTCGCCGCCGAGTAATGCCGCAGCACCTTCCCGGCCCCGCCGCCGGCGTCGGCCGCCTCGACCCGCTCGACGAACTGGTGTGCCGCCTCGGCGTCGATGGGCAGCGGGTCCGGGCGGCCGTCCCGCTCCAATTTCATCCGCCCGGTGACGGTCAGTTTGAGGTCGTACTTGAAGCAGTCGCCGGGCTTGAGCGCCTCGGCCAGTTTCACCGTCTGGGCGTCGGCGAACGGGGCGACGGCGAGAACCGCGACGGCGGCGGCGGACCAGTGGAACGACATGGGCGAACCCTCCGGGTGATGTGGACACCCGGCCAGATACCGTAGGCAGCTTGGGGAATCAAGGCGGGCGTGCGCCGGATCAGGGCGACTCACAGGTTTAATTCGAAGAGGGATTCACCGCGGAGGGCACGAGAGGGCGCATGAGAAAGAGTCGGTCTTTCCCACTCTTTTCTACGCGCCCTCATGTGCCCTCCGCGGTGAATACCTCATCGAATTAAACCTCTGAAAAGACATTGTCCGATTGGCCTGAGAGTTGGACATTGGCTACGTCATCAATGAGTTCCTCGCCGCGACGGTGAACGGGGCGATGGGCGGGGTAGCGTCGTTCCGCGGCGTGCGGGTCTGCTTCGCGGCGGGGACGCCGATTCGCACGCCGGAGGGGAGCAAGCGGATCGAGGACATCCGGCGGGGCGACCTGGTGCTGAGCCGGGACGAGCACGACCCGGACGGGCTGGTGGTGGCGAAAGTGGTGGAGGAGGTGTTCGAGCGGAACGGGCGGGTCCGGGAGTTGCGGATCGGGGGGCGGACGATCCGGTCCACCAGCGAGCACCCGTACTCCCGGCAGGGGGACGGGTGGGTGCCGCTGGGCGGCATCCGGGTGGGCGACCGGTTGCTCGGCGAGGACGGCCGGTGGCTGGCGGTGGAGGGCGTTCGCGACACCGGCGAGAGTTGTGCCGTTCGCGGACGGCGGGTAAACTGAACCATCGCCCCGGAGCCGCGGCATGAGTAACCCGACCACCACCCCGTCGGCCGCCGATGACATCGCCTACGTCCTCGGCCTGCCCCCCGACCGCCAGTCGGCCGTCTTCGCCGCGCTCGTCCGGCAACTGAGCGGCGACAGGCCAGAACCGGTGATCCAAGTGACGGCGGCCGACGGTCGTCCGGTCGGGCACTTCCACCCGCACGCCCCCGACCTGCTCGCCGTCGTCGCCGGGTTGTCGCCAGAGGAGCAGGCGAGGATGCTCGCCCCGCTTCCGGACGACATCGATCCGGATGATTCGTTCACCTTCGAGGAGTTGGCGGCGCTCCGGGCGGACGCTGCGGCGATACCGACACGATCAATACCAGCAACTCGCGGCGGCGTGTCAACCGCCACCGCAGCCGCCGGTACCAGCGGGCGATAAGCGACCCGCCGGGCAACGGTCGTTTCGGGGTATACCGTTGGATGAGTTGGTATCGGAACACCGCCCGACCAGAGTAACGCCAGGTGAACGCGGGCGGGCGTGACCCGCGCTCGCCCACGGCACCGGCCGGATGACCGCGACTCCGAAGGAGTTCGTCGAACAGTTCGCGCTCCAACACCCCGCCGAATTCGCCGAGCGTCGCGCGCCACCGCTCGTACTCGGCCGCCGCCCGGTCGAAGACTTTAACGACGGTTTTTATTCGGCTTTTCACCCGGCGGCGGTGCCGACCGCGCGGAAGTCCTCCATCGCGCGGGCCACGGCCAGCGGCAGCACCTTCCGCAGCCGCCGGCCCCGCCGCACGTCGGCCCAGTTTCGCAAGATGTATTCGGCCTGCCGGCTGCCGGTGCGGCGGTGGTATTCGGTGACGAGCGGGTGGATCCACTCGTAATCGACGTGGTGCGCGTCCACCACCGCCACGCTGGTACTGTGCAACTTCGCCGGCACCTGTCCCTTCGGGTCGAAGATGAACAGCTCCCCGCCGGTCATCCCGGACCCGATCTCGTTCTCGATGGGGCCGAGGATCAGCACCCGCCCGCGGGTCATGTACTCGCAGGCGTACTTGCCGGCCGCCTCGGCCACGATGGTCGCGCCGCTGTTGCGGATGCCCAGCCGGTGGCCGGCCCGCCCGCCGATGAAGACGAACCCGCCGCTCGCCCCGAACCCGACGTTGTTCCCGGCGACGCTGAGGATCTCGTCGCCGTAATCGGTGTTGGCGTAGTCCAGGGTGACGACGACGTTCCCGCCGGCGATGCCCTTGGCCACGCCGTCTTGCGCGAACCCGCGGAGTTCCAGGTCCAGCCCGGTCAGGCACCACGCGCCGAAGCTCTGCCCGGCCTCGCCCTCGAACTTCACCCGGATTTTCTTGCCGTTGGGCATCCCCTCGCGGCCGTACAGGCGGGCGATCAGGCCGGCGACGGTGGCCCCGACGCTGCGGTCCGAATTGCGGATGCGGAAGGTGAGCGAGGCGTCTTGCCCCAGGTCCACGGCGTCGTGGGCGGCGTCCACCACCTTCTGGTTCAGGTTGATCCGGTCGCCGAGGCCGCACACCCCGTTGGCGTCGAACGTCGTCTGCGGGTACCGCTCGGCCAGCCCGGCCAGGGCCATGTCCGGGCGGATGAAGCGGGACACGTCCACGCGGGCGATGCGGCCGGCGATGGCGGCGTCGGTCCGCTTGGCCAGCAGGTCCGACCGGCCGGTCAACTGGTCGAGGTGCGTGTACCCCATGCCGGCGAGGATGGCGCGGACCTCCTCCGCGACGGCGCGCAGGTACGCTTTCGTGTGTTCCGGGTGGCCCTTGAAGATCTCCGGCGACCCGGTGATCCCGGTCGGGCAGTTGGGGATGTGGCAACTCTTGCACACGATGCACCCGACCGACACCATCAGCCCCTGGCCGAAGCTGAACTCGTCGGCCCCGAACAGGGCGTACTTGACCACGTCGTACCCGTTCTTGATGCCGCCGCCGACGCGCAACTTCACGCTCGTCCGCAGGCCGTTCACCACCAGTGCCTGGTGCGCCTCGGCGAGGCCCATCTCGCTGGGCAGGCCGGCGTGCTCCTTGCTGCTCACCATCGCCGCCCCGGTGCCGCCGTCGATGCCGTCGATCTCGATCACGTCCGCGCCGGCCTTGGCCACCCCGACGGCGATGGTGCCGATGTTCTCGACGGCCACCAGCTTCACCGACACCGGCACGCCGGGCTTCACCGCCTTCAGGTCGTAGATGAGCTGCGCCAGGTCCTCGATGGAATAAATGTCGTGGTGCGGCGGGGGCGAGATGAGGTCCGTGCCCGGTCGGGCGAAGCGGATCTCGGCGATCTCCTTGGTCACCTTCTTGCCCATGAGCTGGCCGCCCTCGCCCGGCTTGGCCCCCTGCGCCATCTTGATCTGGATCTCGTCGGCGTTGGTCAGGTACTCGGCGTCCACCCCGAAGCGGCCGGATGCCACCTGCCGGATGCGGCTGCGGAAGCGACTCTTGGTGATGTCCCCGTGCAGGGCGTATACGGCCGGCTCTTCCCGCCGCTTGGCCAGCACCTGGTCCCAGAACGGGGCCCAGTGGCGTTCGGGCAGGTCGTTCCGCCAGCGGAACTCGCCGCCCTCGCCGCTGTTGCTCAGGCCGCCGGCCTCGTTCAGGGCGGCCGCGATGGTCATGTGCGACGCGCCGGTGAGCGCGCCGTGGCTCATGGCCGCGCCGCGGAAGTAGTGCCGCACCAGCTCGTCGGCCGCCACCACCGTCGCCGCGTCCACCGGCGGGCGGTCGCTGGGGGCGATGACGAACAGGTCCCGCAGCACCGTCGGCGGGCGGGTGGCCACCAGCGCGGAGAACTTCTCGAACTTGACGCCGACGCGGATCAGCCCGTCCGGGTTGGGGGTGTCGGGCGGGATCGAATACGCCATCTCGCCGCCCTGCGCGCCGGAGGCGTCGGTCTCCGGGTGCGCTTCCTTCACCGCCTCCCGCAACGCCATCCGCACCTTGGCGTTGAAGGCGTGGTAGTCGCGGTTGCGGCCGAGCACCGTCATCTTCTCCGCCTGCTTCACCCGCCACTCGGCGTCTTCCACCAGGTCGGCCAGGTTCAGCCCGCCGATGCGGCTGGGGAAGTCGCCCAGAAAGTGCATCAGTTCCGGGCCGAACCCGACGGCCTCGAATAGCATCGCCCCGCGGTACCCCTCGATGGTGGTGATGCCCATCTTGGCGATGGTCTTCTTGAGCGAGTCTTCCAGCGCCTCGAACAGGTTTTCCAGCGCCTCGCGGGGGGGCAGGGTGACGTCCTGCTTGCTCTCCGGGTGCTTCCACGTCACCCCGTCCTTCACCAGGCGGAGCATCAGGTACGGGTGGACGGCGTCCGCCCCGAACGCCACCAGCACGGCGATGTCGTGCCCTTCCTGGATGTCCCCGGCCTGCACGATGAGCGAGCAGCGGTCCCGCAGCCCCTGCTGACACAGGTACGTGTGGACCGCGCCGAGCGCGAGCAGGGACGGGAGCGGGTCGATGCCCCGCTTGCACGCCTCCTTGTCCGACACCACCAGCACGTGGTGCCCGGTGTGGACGGCCCGCTCGGCGTCGGCGCGGATCTTCTCCAGCGCCGACCGCAGCGCCTCCGGCCCGCCGGACAGTGGGAAGGTGGCGTCCAGGGTGGCCAGCGCGAACACCTCGTTCCGCTGCAACTCGTCCACCATCGTGTCGTTGACGATGGGCGACTGCAGTTCCATCTGCTTCACCGGCAGGTCGTCCGCGCCGGTCGCCGGCAGCGGCTTGCCGGCCGTCAGCGGGGACCGCCCCAGGTACGTCGCCAGCGACATCGCCCCGCCCTCGCGGTACGGGTCGATGGGCGGGTTGGTCACCTCGGCGAACGTCTGCTGGCAGTACTTGAACAGCGTCGGGTGGTGCTGGCTGAACACCGTCAGCACGCGGTCGTGGCCCATGCTGGAGAGCGGCTCCTTCTTCAGCTTGGCCATGTCCCGGACGAACACGGCGCGGTCGAAGTCCCACCCGGCGGCTTGCAGCAGGTGGTCGAGCGACCACTGCCGGTCGGCCAGCATCGCCCCGACCACGTCCTCCGACTGGCGGTTGAAGTCGAACCCCTCGGTGAGGAGGATCTGCCGCTTGTTCAGCGCGTGCAGGTCGCCGACGTCGGCGGTGGTCTCGTCGATCACGCGGCGCAGAATCTGGTGGCTGTCCAGCCGCTCGCCGGTGGCCGTGTCCAGCGCGATCATCTGCCCCGGCTGCAACTGCCCGCTGGCGACGATGGTGGCGTTGTCCAGCCCGAACACGCCGGACTCGCTGCCGATGTACAGCCAGCCCCGCTTGTCCGAACACCACCGCACCGGCCGCAGGCCCATGCGGTCCACGAGGCCGACCAGGACGCGGCCGTCGGTGCCGATGATGCCGGCCGGCCCGTCCCACGCGCACAGGCTGCCGTAGGTGCGGCGGCAGTAGGTGAAGAGTTGCATCGCCTCCGCGCCCCACACCGACTCCTCGGTGTCCCACACCGGCGGCAGGCTCAGCCGGAGCGCCCGCATCAGGCTCCAGTTCTCTTCCAGCAGCAGGTACTCCAGCCACTCGTCCAGGCTGCCGCTGTCGCTCATGCGGGGGGTGTTCAGCTCCACCCCCGGCAGCGGGTGGGCCAGGCCCCGGCTGAACGTCGATACCGCGTTGCGGTTCGTGCGGACGGTGTTGATCTCGCCGTTGTGGCAGGTGTACCGGAACGGCTGGGCCAGCTTCCAGTTCGGGAACGTGTTGGTGCTGTACCGGCGGTGGAAACTGGTGACGCCGGACTCGAAGCCGGGCGCGGTCAGGTCCGGGAAGAAGTCCACCAGTTGCGGGCTGGTGAGCAACCCCTTGTAGCTGACCAGCCGCGCGGAGAGCGAGCAGACGTAGGCGTTCAGCCCGGCCTGCGCGAGTTTGTGCCGCAGTTCCAGGCGGCGGCGGAACAGCCACTGGTCGGCGGCGGCCGGGTCGCCGTCCACCTTGAAGATGAAGTGGTCGATGCCCCCCGGCTTGGTGTCGCGGGCGGCCGCCGGCAGGACATCGTCACGGGTCGGCACCGGGCGAACCGCCAGCAGTTGGACCGGCCCACCCGCCAGGGCCTCGGCCACCATCCGCCGCGCGGCGTCGAGCCGCGCCGGGTCGGTCTCGACCACGAACACCACCCCGACGCCGAGGGTGTCGGCGTCGGACACGGCGGCGGTCGGGTTCTGTGCCCGCACTTGCTCGCGGAAGAACGCCTGCGGCAGTTGCAGGGTGATGCCCGCGCCGTCGCCGGACTTCCCGCACACCCCGCCGCGGTGCTCCATCGCCACGAGCGCGGTGAGCGAGCGTTTCACCACCTCGGCCGACGGTGTCCCGTCTTTCGAGGCGACGCCGCCGATGCCGCAGGCGTCGGAGCCGATGTCGTTGGTGTAAAGGAGTTGGCCGGAGCGGACGAGGGGGTGGCCGTCTTGCATCACCGGGTGCCTGAGGCTTGGGGCCGCGAATGGGAGTGGACCACGGCGGACACGCCGCCGACTTTAACAGTATATCGTAGCCGAGCCGGCGCGACGGATCAAGCGCCCCGGCGCGAAGATTCGACGAAAAGAATCTCACCGGCGAGAGAGTCACGCGGGGTGAGGCGGCGCGGTCGGCCGGCCGGCGGACCCGCGACGCGACTGGTCGGCACCGTCTCGCCGCCCCGCGAATCGTTGCGGTCGGGGTTTCCCGCGACCTCGCGCATCCCGCGAAACCCATTCAGGCCCTACTCGCTTTGCATTCCCCCCATCTTTCCGACTATGGTATTCGTCTACGGCTGATCCGCACGCAGTCGGCGGCCGTGATACCGTTCCCGTCGAAAGGATCCCTCATGCGATTCCCCGTCCCACGCTCGCGCGGCGGGCTGACCGGCCTGCTCCTGACGGCCGGCCTCGCCGTTCCGTTCGCCGTCTCCGGCGGCCACGGCCAGCCGCCCGCCGAGAAGCCGGCCGAGCCGCCCAAGTTTCCCGACTTCGCCGTCGTCATGAAAGGGGCGAAGGTGCAAGAGGGGCTGTTCACCCTGCACCGCAAGGATGAGCACCTGTACGCCGAGTTGCTGCCGAACCAACTGGACAAGCCGTTCCTGATGCCCATCGCGGTCGCTAAAGGGAGTGGCGTCGGCGGCACGACGCTGAACTTCGACGAGCAGTGGGTGATCGCCTTCAAGCGGGTCGGCGACAAGGTGTTCGTCGTCCGTCGCAACGTGCGGTTCACCGCCAAAGCCGGCACCCCCGCCGCCAAGGCGGTGGACACCACCTACTCGGACGCCGTGCTGATGGCGGTCCCCATCAAGACCGTCAACCCGATCAAAGGGTCGGTCGTCATCGACCTGAACCAGGTGTTCTTCCGGGACTTCGCCGACCTCGGCGTCGGCTTCCTCGACCCCGACCGCACCACCTGGGGCAAGACCAAGGCGTTCCAGAAGAACGTCGAGTTGCAGGTGCAGGCGACGTTCGCCGGCAACCGCACCGCCGGCATCGCCCCCAGCGGCCTCGACTCCGTCATCGACACCCGCGGCACCGGCCTCACCATCCAGTACGGCATCGTCGAACTGCCCGACGACGGGTACAAGCCGCGCGAGGCGGACGACCGGGTCGGCCACTTCACCAGCGTGGTGAAGGACTTCAGCAAGGACGACGGCGACACGCCGTTCGTCCGGCACGTCAACCGGTGGCGGCTGGAGCGGGCCGACGGCAGCCCGTGGAAGGCCGGCGCGAAGCTGATGCCGCCGAAGACGAAGATCGTCTTCTGGATCGAGGACAGCGTGCCGGACGAGTTCCGCGCGGCCGTGCGGGAAGGGATTTTGGAATGGAACAAGGCGTTCGAGAAGGTCGGCTTCCGCGACGCCATCGAGGTGCGGCAGCAGCAGGGCGAGGAGTTCGACCCGGAGGACATCAGCTACGCCACCCTCCGCTGGATCACCTCCGAGACGGCCTACGCCATCGGGCCGAGCCGGGCCAACCCGTTCACCGGGGAAATCCTCGACGCCGACATCCTGTTCGACGCGGCGATGGTGCGGGCGTACAAGGGGGAGACGAAAATCTACCGCGACGAGAAGGGGCGGATGATCGACCCGGTGTCGCCGATCCAGGCCGCGCGGTCCGGGTGGGGGCTGCCCGCGCACCCGCTCGACGAGTTGCGGAAGGCGATGGGCGGGTGGAACGACCGCGCCGCCCCGACCGACCCGGACGCCGCCCTGCGGCACCGGCTGGAGTCCGTCCGCCACGGCTACTGCCAGTGCGCCGGGCACAAGTCGAGTGAGTTGGGCCTGGCGATGACCGCCGCGCAACTGGCCGACGGGAAGGACTCGGCCAAGGTGTCCGACGAACTGCTGGTGCAGGCGGTGAAGGAGACCGTCATGCACGAGGTCGGCCACACCCTCGGCCTGCGGCACAACTTCAAGGCCAGCACCGTGCTGAAGAACGACCAACTGCACGACGTGGCGCTGACCGCCAAGCAAGGGCTGGTCGGGTCGGTGATGGACTACAACCCGGCGAACATCGCCCCGAAAGGCACCAAGCAGGGGTACTACTTCACCCCGACGCTGGGGGCCTACGACTACTGGGCCATCGAGTACGCCTACACCCCGGACGGGGGCAAGGAGAACCTGGAGAAGATCGCCGGCCGGTGCGCCGAACCGCAACTGATCTACGGCACCGACGAAGACCTGATGGGCACCGACGACCCGCTCGTCAACCAGTGGGACCTCGGCGCGGACCCGCTGAAATTCGCCCGGGACCGCATCCAGCTGTCTCAAAGCCTGATCCCCGGCCTCGCCGAGCGGGTGGTGGAAAAGGGCGAAGGCTACCAGCGGGCGCGGCAGGCGTTCGGCGTCATGCTGCGGCAGTACGGGGACGCCGCGTTCCTGGCCGCCAAGCACGTCGGCGGGTCGGCCATGCACCGCGACCACAAGGGCGACGCCAACGCCCGCGACCCGTTCGTGCCCACGTCGCCGGCCAAGCAGCGGGAGGCGCTGAAGTTCGTCGCCGAGCAAATCCTGACCGACACGCCGTTCGACTTCCCGCCGGAGTTGCTGCGGAAGTTGGGGGCCGACCGGTGGGTCCACTGGGGGAACGAGACCGCGCTGCGGGCCGTCGAGTACCCGGTGAACGACCGCGTGCTGGCCATCCACCGCGTGGTGCTGAACGAGCTGTTCGCCGCCGGCACCCTGGCGAATGTGCAGAACTCGGCCCGCTCGGTGGGGAAGGACGACAAGCCGCTGACCGTCGCCGAGGTGTTTCGCGCGGTGACGGACGCCACGTTCGGAGACCTGGCCAAGTCGTCGGTGGTGAAGCGGAACCTGCAACGGGAGTATGTGGCCAATCTGGCCGGAATCGTGCTGGGCCGGACGGCTTTCAGTACCCGCCCGTTGCCGGCCGACGCGAAGTCGCTGGCGCGCCTGCACCTGAAGGAGTTGACGACGAAGATCGGCACCGCCTTGGCCGCCGAGAAGGACGACACGGCGAAGGCGCACCTGGAGGAGTTGAAGGAGCAGATCGCCAAGACCCTCGCCGCGTCGATCACCACCGGCGGGTGACGGCACTGGGATAACGTCGCGGCACCGTCGAGAGCGACGGTGCCGCCGTTCCGGCTCCGGCCCGCGACTTCACTTCCCCTCTTTCCCCCGCGCCACTTTGTCGAACGCCTCGGCCTCGTCGAGGGTGATGAGGCCGTCGGCGTCGGCGTCGATGGCGTCGAACCCGGCTTTCGTGCCCAGGAACTCGGCCCGCGACACGTCGCCGTCGCCGTTGCGGTCCATCTTGCGGAACCACACCGGCCCCTTGGTCGGGGCGGTGGCGGTGGTCGCATTTGTGCCGGTGTTGTACAGCGACTGGTCGAAGGCCGCGATGCGGCTCGACCCGACGCGGACCACCACCGACGGCTGGAGGATGGCCTTCGTCACCGCCGTCCCGCCCGACGGTTCGAGCGGGATGATGCGGCGGTACGCCGTCCGCAGTTCGCGGACGCTCAACTTGCCGTCGCTGTTCTGGTCGAGCAGTTGGAACAGGTTCGGCACCTGCGTGCTGTGGCCGAGGGTGATGCCGAGGTCGCCGGTCGCCCGCTGGATGGCGAAGTACTTGTCGAACTCGGCACGGGTGAGGCGGCCATCGCCGTTGAAGTCGGCCGGCTCGAACAGCACCCGCAGGAACTGGTTCTGCGGGCCGGTCAGGTCGGCGTCCGTCACCACGTCCTTCCCCGCCGGGAAAACGTACGCGTAGGGGTTGGCGGGCTGCTGCGCGGAGGTCGGGGCGGCGAACGGGGCGAGGTCCACCGTCTGCGTGCCGACGAGCAGGATGAGCCGGTTGTTGTCGGATGCCACCGTGACCGTCGGCGTGCCCTTCTCCGGCGTCACCGTGAAGGTGGTGTCGGCCGGCTCGTCCCCCAGGCGGAGGGTGGCGACGAGGTCGGCCGGGCCGGAGCGCCAGGCGTCCAACTCCGTCGCCGACAGCTTGCCGTCCTTGTTCGCGTCCACGCGGGCGAAAGTCGCCTGGTCGAAGCCGATCTCGTCCGCGGTCAGTTCGAAGTCGGTGTTCGTGTCGTACTTCTTGATGACCTGCTGGACGATCGCGCCGGGCACGGTGCCGAGGTGTGCCCGGAAGTCGTCGGAGACGGCGGCGGTCGCGTTCGGCCCTTTCATGCCGGGCATCGCGGGCATGGCCGCCATCGCCCCGGTGCCGCCCCCCTTGGCGACCACCAACTTCCGTACCGGGCTGGCCAGGATTTCCGCCGCCGACGCGCACTCGTCCTCGTCCGCGTCGAGCGGCACCACGATTCGCTCGGCGTTCTTCAGTTCCGCCTCGGACAGCGTGCCGTCGCCGTCGGCGTCGAACCGGGCGAACAGTTCCGGCGTCAGCGTGTCCGACTGCTGGTTGTAGTTCGGGATGGCGTTGATGCGGGCCTTCAACAGGGCCACCACCTCCCCCTCGTAGTAGTCGGCCATCTCCTCGAACGACACCCGCCCGTCGCCGTCGCGGTCCAGCGCGTCCGTCGTCGGCGGCGCCCCCTGGCCGCGGAACCCGTACCCGCCCTGGACGACCTGCCGGAACTCGTTCTTCGAGAAGATCCGCTCGACCTCGTGCCGGTTCAGCGTGCCGTCGCCGTCGCGGTCGAAGGCGGCGAACAGCGACTTCATGTTCCCCTCCCACCGGTCGGCCAACGTCGTCTTGTTCCCCGTCACCGTCAGTTCGACGCGGACCGGGTGCGTGCGGGCGAGGAACACCAGTTGGAGGGTGTCCGGGATGACGGGCTTGTCGGCGCGGCGGAACGCGGGGCGGCTGCCCGCGCCGGCCGACTGGAAGTAGCTCCGAACGCCGGGCACGCCGGAGTCGCACCCGCGCGGGGCGAACTCCCGCTGGCCGTCGCGGGCGGGTTGCCACTCACCGGCTCGGAGGCCGGTGCCACAAGGCGAACCGGACCCGAAGGCTCCTCTGGTGGCACCGGCCACCGCGCCGGGGGGTTTGTCACCCGCGCGGGGGCCGGGGGCCCGCAGCCACACCCCGCGAGCCCCCAAAAGATG
>JBBRUO010000059.1:0-16646 GCA_038247725.1 Gemmatales bacterium | reverse complement strand
TTTTGACTCACTTGGCCGTGGACCGAAGGCTCGCCGCCAGTTCGCAAAGTCAGGCCCTGTGCGCCCTCGTATTCCTGTACCGCGAGGTGTAAGTCGTTCGGCGGGTGGACTGTTCCCCGGCTGGACAGGGACTCCGGGGACATTCCCGTGATTCGTTTCAGGTGGAGAATCGACCGCAAGCCCGCTGGCCGCCGCCCCCGTCGCCCTCCCGTACCTCCGGCTCCGCTCGCAATTTGACCCGCGAGATCCCGTCGAATGGGAGCGGTTGGTCCCACGGCGTGGATGGGGTCGCCCGCAGGGCCAGCGCATCTAAAGTCCTTGGTCTAGCGCGGTTTCGGTCGGGCGGGTAGGGTGTGGGATTCCCCGAGGATTCTCGCATGGCTCGCCCGCTCGTCGAACACTTCGCCGACCTGAAGGATCCGCGCGTCAATCGCACCAAGAAACATCGCCTCGACGACATCCTGGTGATCGCCCTGTCGGCGTTGTTGAGCGGGGCCACCACGTTCGAGGACATCGAGGAGTTCGCCGACTCCCGCGCCGACTGGTTCAAGACCTTCCTCCCACTGCCGAACGGCATCCCCAGCCACGACACCGTGTACCGCGTCTTCTGCGCCCTCGACGCCCGCGTCTTCGCCCGCTGCTTCGCCGGGTGGATGGCCGACGTCGGCGAGACCCTCGGGCGGAACGAGTTGACGCACATCGCCATCGATGGCAAGTCCCTGCGCGGAGCCACCGGGAACACGTTCACCGGGTGCGTGCACGTCGTCACGGCGTGGGCCACCGAGCACGGGCTGCTCCTCGGCCAGGAGGTGGTGGCCGACAAGTCGAACGAGATCCCGGCCTTCCCGGAACGGCTGAACACCTTGACACTCAAGGGCGCGCTGGTGACCATCGACGCGGCCGGGTGCCAGACGGAGGTGGTGGACGCGATCCGCGACGGCGGCGGCGACGACCTGCTCTCCGTGAAGGGGAACCAGCCGACCTTGTTGGCGGCGGTAGAGGCCGTGTTCGCCGACGCGGCGGACCGGGAGTTCGTCGGCGTGGGGGCGACGCACCACGAGCGGATCGAGGACGGGCACGGGCGTCACGAGGAGCGGTACGCGACGGCCATCCCGACTCCGGACGGGGTGCTCCCGGCGGTGTGGCGGGACGTGGCCGCAGTGGTGCAGGTGACCCGCGAGCGAACGGCGAATGGCAAGACCGAGAGGAGCACGCAGTATTACATCACCAGCCGGAAGCGGTCGGCGGCGATCCTGAGCAAACTGGTCCGCCGCCACGGGGCGATCAAGAATGAGTGCCATTGGGTTCTGGACGTGACGTTCGGGGAGGACGCGAACCGGACGGCGGATCGGAACGCGGCGGCCAACCTGGGGGTGGTGCGGCGGGCGGCGATTGGGATGCTCAAACGCGACGAGGCCAAAATCAGCAAGCCCCGCAAGGCGTTCCGCGCCGCCTTAAACACCACGTACCTCGAGAAGATTTTGCGGGGAAACGCCGTGATTTAGATGCGTTGGCCCTGGGGCTAGCCGCGACTGAAGTTGATACGGGGGCGGAAGACAAGGCCGACGCGCCACGATGGGCGTCGGCCTTCGTGGATGTGCGCTGGTTCAGCGATGCCGAGGGTTGGATGGGAAAGCTCCGCGTGGTGTTGCCGAACGACAACCTGTATGGATTACTGGACACCACGAGGGATATGAGCAAGTTGTTCCAGGAGATTTGGTCTGTGCGGAAGGAGAATGCGTCTGCTGAGTGGTACGGGTTGAAGGTGGCGGTGAGTGCGGACGGCACGATCACCAGTGAGTTCAACAATGATCCGAAGTGCATCCTTGAGGACGCATTTATCCAGTCTTGATGAGGGGGCATCATGTTCGGGGCACAGAATATTGACCGCAATCGGCCTTCTGCTCATCACACGTAACGAAATCGGCAACCGCGCGTCGGGTTTTCGAGAAGCGGTTCGTAGTTTCGAGGAATTCCTAGTCGTTGATACCGGCTCGACCGACGACACGGTTGCGGTCGCTCGTAATCTTGGCGCGACGGTCATCCACCACACCTGGAGCGACGACTTCAGCGCGGCACGGAACACCGGGTACCTGTTCATCCCGGCTTTGATCGGCGTCATCCGCGTTCCTCTTCTTGAACGGGCAGGTTTGGCGGGTGAACCGACTTCGTGACGGCGTATCATTTCCGGATGACCGAACGCGACTTCGCCATCAACGTGGTTTCCACACTGCAACACGCCGGGTTCGCGGCCCTGTTCGCCGGCGGGTGCGTGCGCGACGAGTTGCTCGGCCTCACGCCCGCCGATCACGACATCGCCACCTCCGCCACACCGGATGACGTGAAGAAGCTGTTCCGCCGCTGCCACAGCTTCGGGGCCAGCTTCGGCGTCGTCGAAGTCCTCGGCCCGCGCGACGCCGCCGGCGAGTGGCTGAAGGTGCAGGTCGCGACCTTCCGCAGCGATGGCACCTACTCCGACGGCCGCCGCCCGGACAGCGTGACGTTCAGTTCCCCGGAAGAAGACGCCGCCCGCCGCGACTTCACCATCAACGGCCTGTTCCTCGATCCCATCGCCAATCGCGTTTACGACTTCGTCGGCGGTCAAGCGGACCTGCGGGCGAAGGTGCTGCGGGCCATCGGCGACCCGGCGGCGCGGTTCACCGAGGACAAGTTGCGCGTCCTCCGCGCGGTGCGAATGGCCGCGCGGTTTGAACTGGCCGTGGACCCTGCCACGCAAGCCGCCGCGACCGCGATGGCCGGGGAAATCAAGGCCGTCAGCGCCGAGCGCATCGCCGAGGAGTTGCGGAAGATTTTGACGAACCCGCACCGGGTTCGTGGGCTGAATTTGCTGACGGAGTTCGGCCTTTTCCCGCACGTCCTGCCGGAAGTCGCGGACATCCCGCAGCGGCTGCGGGTCGTGGCCGCGCTGACGGGAACGCCGGATTTCCCGCTGGTGTTCGCGGTGCTGTTGGGGAGCGTCACGCCTAAGGTCGCCGGGAATGTCTGCCGGCGGTTGCGGTTGTCAAATGAAGAACTCGAACGAATCGCGTGGCTGGTGGCGAATCGCGTGGCCCTCGTCGCGGCCCCAACGATTCGCAACAGCGCGTTGTTCCCAATCCTCGTTCATCCCGGAATCGGGGAACTCCTGGCCCTGCACGAAGCGGAGGCGGTGGCGGCCGGCGACGAGTTGATCGCCGTCGAGTTTTGCGTGAACCTGCTTCGCACCCGCTCGCCGGACCAACTGAACCCGAAGCCGCTCATGACTGGCGACGACTTGCAAACGCTCGGCCTGTCGCCCGGCCCGCTATTCAAGAAGTTGCTGGACGCGGTGAGAATCGCCCAACTCGACGGCGAAGTCCTAAATCAGTCGGAGGCCGTCGCACGAGTTCGCCGGCTCCAGCACGAATTGGAGGCCCGCTCATGACCGCCGCCGCTCCCGCGACGATTTCGCCCGCTGCGTTCGCCAACCTCCTCGCGGCCGGCGGAGTCGAATTGATCGACGTCCGGACTCCCGTGGAGTTCGCCGAGGTTCACGTTCAGGGTGCCCGCAACATCCCGCTGGACCGCCTCGACCCGGCCGCGTTGAAGGGCGAGAACGCCGACCACAGCCGCACGCTTTACGTCGTCTGTCGCTCCGGCAGTCGCGGGCGGAAGGGGTGCGAGGCGCTGCTCGCCGGAGGATTCACGAACGTCATCAACGTGGACGGCGGGACGTTGGCGTGCGAAGCGGCCGAGTTGCCGGTCGTGCGCGGGACGAAAATGATGTCGCTCGAACGGCAGGTGCGGATCGCGGCCGGCGGCATCTCGTTGATCGGGGCCGTCCTCGCCCTGACGGTCGATTCGTGGTTCGCCGGCATTCCCGCGTTCATCGGGGCGGGGCTCGCCTTCGCGGGCGTCACCGACACCTGCACGATGGGAATGATGCTCGCCAAGATGCCGTGGAATCGTCGTGCCCTTGCCGCAAGTTGCGCCGTGAAGTAAACGCAGGTGCGGTCACGACGCCCCCGGTGCCTGCTTGGCTGCCTTCCTCCGGAACAGCCGGCTCTTGATGCCGATCTTATTCAGCCAGTATTGCGCCACCGTCTTTACGGTCTCAATGCCATACTTGCTACTGCGGCGGAAGTTGATGCTACTCGCTTCATCGAAGTACCGCACCGGCACCGGCACGTCGCCGAGGCGGAAGCCGAAATGCACCGCCTGCACCAGGAACTGCGTGTCGAACACGAAGTCGTCGGAGTTCGACTCGAACGGGATCGTCTCCAGCACGCGGCGGCGGTAGACGCGGAACCCGCTGTGGAATTCGCCGAGGTTCTGGCCGAGGAACAGGTTCTCGAACAGGGTCAGCGCGCGGTTGGACAGGTACTTCCACCACGGCATCCCGCACGCCACCGCCTCCGCGCGGGTGCGGATGCGGTTGCCCAGCACCACGTCGCAGATGCCCAATTCGATGAAGCTGATGGCGTGCGGGATGACCCGCGAGTCGTATTGATAATCCGGGTGAATCATGACGATGACGTCATACCCGTTGTCCATCGCGTACTTGTAGCACGTCTTCTGATTGCCGCCGTAGCCGGTGTTCGTCTGGTGGACGATCACTGTCAGTCCCATCTCGCGGGCGATCTCGACGGTGCCGTCCGTGCTGCCGTCATCCACCAGCAGGATTTCGTCCACGCTACCGGCGGGGAAATCGGCCACGGTGGCGGCCAGCGTCTTGGCGGCGTTGTACGCCGGCAACACGGCGATGATCTTGTGCGCCCGCTTCGCCGGCGGCACGTCCGGCGCGAGAACCTCGCGCACGGTGACGGGCGCGCGAGTCGGGTTCAGTGGCGGGGTGGAAAGAAGGACGTCGGGCATTGGGGAGTTCTTGCGGGCCGCTGGGGTATCCGGGCTATCCTATTGCCGCAACCGATACGGCACCTCCAACCCGTGGGCCGTCATCACCTCGCCGTTCGCCAGCACGTCCCCGGTCGGGCCGTCGGCGGCGACGCGGCCGCGGTCGAGAACGATGACGCGCGGGCAGCAGTCCAGCACCAAGTCGAGATCGTGCGTGGCGATCAGTTGCGTGCCGGGCAGTGCGCAGACTGTGCGGATCAGTTCCCGCCGGCCGCGCGGGTCGAGGAACATGCTCGGCTCGTCGAGCAGCAGCACGCGCGGCCGCATGGCCAGCACCCCGGCCATTGCCGCCCGCCGCTTTTCCCCGCCGGACAACTTGTGCGGCGACCGCGGCTCACAGTCACTTAATCCGACCGCCGCCAGCGCCTCCCGCGCCCGTGCCTCCGATTCCGCCGCGCTCAGGTGCAGATTCAGCGGCCCAAACGCCACGTCTTCGAGCACGGTCGTGGAGAAGAGTTGGTCGTCGGGGTTCTGGAACACCACGCCGACGGTGCGGGGGAGGTGCTTCCGCTGTTCGCCGTCGGAGGGGTCGAAGCCGTGGACGGTCACTTCGCCGGGGTTCCCGACCAACACCCCGCACAACCGCAGGAACAGCGTCGTCTTGCCGGCCCCGTTCGCCCCGACGAGTGCCACCCGTTCACCCGCCGCGAGGTCGAACGACACCGCGTCCAGCGCCACCCGGCCGTCGGCGTACCGGTGGGTGAGGTGGTTCACGCGAACGGCGGGTGGCGTGGGATTGCTCATCTGAACACGTCCCAACAAACGAGGGCGGCGGTCAGGGTCATCGTCAGGAGGAACGCAACCACATCGGCGGTCGTCGTCTCGAACCGGTGGAGGCAGTGGAAGCGGCCGTCGAACCCCCGGCACCGCATGGCATCGGCCACCCGCTCGGCCCGGTCGCCGCCGCGCACCAGAAGCGTGCCGACGGTGTGTCCGGTGGTGCGGTACGTGTGGGTCGAGGTGCGGGCGCGGAACCCACGGACTTTCAAGGCGATTCGCAGCCGGCGGGCCTCGTCGAAGAACAGAAAGGCGTAGCGGTACGCCAACTGCGCGACCTGAATCAGCACGCCGGGGACGAACAGCCGGTGGGCGGCGGCGAGTGTGACCGGCAGCGGGGCGGAGCGGAGCAGCACCAACCCCACCGTGCCGATGGCGAGAAGGCGGAGCGAGAGCGTCGTCGCGGTGAGCGTGCCGTTGTCGGCGGTGAACGGCAGGACGAGCCAGACGGGGATGAGGCCGAGCATCAGCAGGAGCAACCGTCCGACCAGGACCGACGCCGGCAGCCGCGCGAACCCGGCGAGGAGCAGCGCCAGCCCGCCCGCCGCCGCCGTCGGCCACGGGTTCGACAGCACCGAGACGCCCACCATCATCAGGCCGAGCGCGGCGAGTTTCCACCGGCCGTCCCAGCGGGCGACCGGCGAATCCGGGATGCGGGCGTCGCGCAGGGCGAGGGACATTCGGCGGCCAGCGGTGTGACGAATCCGTCGATTGTCTTACGCCCGGCCGCGGCCGAAGCAACCGCTACCGCCGCTCGCCGGGGGCCGGCGGCAGCGGCACCATCGTCCCGTCGGTCATGTTCTCGACGATGTGGTCGATGGCGTGGAACGCCGAATCGCCGATCCCCTTCTGGTAGATGGGCGGGTAGACTTCGTGCCGAATGATCATGAACGCGCGGACGGCGTGCGGGTCGAACTGGCGACCAGACTCCTTGGTGAAGATGGCGTCGATTTCCAGCGGCGACCGCCCCGGCCGGTAGCGGCGGGGGGACATCATGGCGTCGCAGGCGTCGGCCACCGCCAGCACCCGTGCCAGAACCGGGATCTCCTCCTTGCCGAGGCGATCCGGGTAGCCGGTGCCGTCCCACCGCTCGTGGTGGTGGCGGACGGCCCCGCGGAGGCGGTCGAACGGCTTGATGCTGGCCACCACCCGCTCGCCGATGATCGGGTGAAGCTGAATTTCCTCGTACTCCTCCCGTGTCAGGCGGCCGGACTTCTGGAGGATCTCGTCGCGGATGCCGATCTTCCCCACGTCGTGCAGCAACCCGGCGAGATACAGGTCGCCCAGCCCTCCTTGCGTCAGGCCGAGTTGCTTGCCGATGAGCACCGCGATCCGCGCCACCCGCTCGCTGTGCCCGGCGGTGTACGGGTCTTTCGCGTCGATGATGGTGGTCAGGCTGTGCAGCAGGCCGAGCAGGAGTTGCTTGGTGCCGGCCTGCGACTGTGCCCGCTGCGCGACGAGCACCTTCAGCGCCAGGCGGGCGAGTTTCCCGTCCCCCTCCTCGAACCGCCGGTCGGCGTCGAAGGTGAGGGCGAACAGGCATCCGGTCGCCTTGGCGGTGCGGCACACCATCGCGGCCGTCGGTTGGTCCGGCGACCGCGTCGGGTTCGCCCAGGAAAACGTGTCGTCCCCGTCCGGGACGCGGGGCAGCAGTTTGCGGGCGAACGTCGCGCACCACTCCGGCGGCGGCAAACGGGGGCCGGCGAGGGCGGTCACCCGGTCGCTTGAGCGGGAGAACCAGAAGGCGGCGTCCGCGTCCAGCGCCTCGGCCGCCGCTTCCACGGTCGCCTGGATGGAGGCGTTCGCCGTCAAGCTGTCGGATAACGAGGCGAGCAGCGATTCCAGAACCACGAACGGATCCCGCCGCGCCGACTGGCTCGACGAGCGGTCTTGCGGCAGGAGCGACGATGACGGGACGGAAGACGACATGGCGGAGGCCCTCGTTCCGGTCGGCCTCGCGCGGGCGGCACGCAGCCGACCCCGGTACCCGATGGTTGACACCCTCTACTCTATGCCACGGCGGTCATCTGACGGACGGACCCGGTCAAAACGGCTGCTGCAATCCGTACCAGAATTGGACGGGGGAACTGGCGTTCACTGTCTTGGCCACGTCGAACCGCATGGTGGCCCGCTCGATGAAGCTGAAGATGGCCAAGTCCACCCGCAACCCGCCGCCGACCGCGTGAGCCACGTTCGACACCACCCGGCCGTTCGCGTAAACCCCGCCGACGTCGTAGAACCCGGCCACCGACACGTTCCGAATCCCGGTCGTGTTGTCGAGGAAGTTCCACCGCCGGTCGTGGAAGATCGGCAGCCGCACCTCGCCGTTCGCCACCCACAGGAAGCTGCCCTGCCGCTCGGCCAGGTCGAACCCCCGGAACAGGGTGCTGCCGCCGAGCGCGAAGTACTCGCCCCGCCCCGGCCAGCCGGACTGAACCACCCCCCGCGCCGCCACTTTCACGGTGGACAGGTAGCCGTACCCTTCCGGCAGCTTCCGCGCGCCGGCCAGTTCGGCGCGGAGTTGCGTCGCCGCCACGTCCTTCCCGTCCAGTCGCGTCGTCCCGACGCCGGCAGTCAAATCCACCCACGCGCCGGTCTCCGGGTCCCAATACGGCGTGTACAAGTTCAGCCGGTGGTGCAGGCCGGTCAGCCACGTCCGCCCCGGTCGGACGCCGTCGGGGTCCGTGTCGCGCGCGGTCGGCAGGAAGTTGTCGGTGTAGGCCGAGTACGCTTCGACGTAGTGCATCGGGTGCAGGTAGAGGCTGCTCGTCTGCCGCAGGATGTATCGGCCATACACCATCGCTCGCGTCGCCCCGCCGTCTCCCGCCGTCCCTTCCAGGTCGTACAGCGGGCCGGCGATCCGCCGCTCGATGTTCATCCCGACCTGCGTCTTGGGGAACGGGAAGTGGTCGAACAGCGCGTCGGCCCCGA
Source organism: Gemmatales bacterium (assembly GCA_038247725.1). GTDB lineage: Bacteria > Planctomycetota > Planctomycetia > Gemmatales > Gemmataceae > JALHQU01. Next base: position 8,045 of record JBBRUO010000059.1, on the reverse strand, counting down.
CCACGATGTCGCGGTAGTCGAGGCGGAACGCCGAGTACAGCCCGCCCTGGAAGACGTCCGGCCGGTACGCGCCGACTCGCGGCCCGACCATGAACGAGCGGGTGTACCACGGGTCCTGGTACGCCGGCCCGTACAGCCACAGCCCGGCGTTCACGTTCAGCCGGTCGTAGTCGGCCGTCAGGCTCGTCTCGGTGGCCAGGTTGTAGAGCGGGGTGAGGTTGAACCGCGGGCGGCGCGGCCACACGTTGTCCGCCGGGTCCGCGTCCAACAGCACCCGATCCGGATCGACGACGATCTCGACCGGCCGTTCCGGCACCGACACCCGCACCCGGCACCGCCCGTCGCCGAGCGGCTCGACCGTCGCGTCGTATTCGGCGAGCCGGATCGTCGCCGTCGTCGGGCCGACCGGCACCCGTAGGGCGTACCCTTCCTGCCCGGCGAATCGCAGGCCCAGGGTCGTCGGCTCGTCGTACTCCCGCCGCTGCGCCAGCACCACCTCGACGGTGTGGGCGGCGTTGTCCGGCCGCCGCCGCAGGTGGGGCAGCAGCGGCCCGAACCGCCGCGCCCGCTGGCCGTCGATCTCCACCCGCTCGATGGCCCAGTCGGTCAGCCCGTTGGAATAGACCCACTTGTCGAACAGGTCGTCCCAGCTCTTCCCGGTGTACGCCTCCAACTCCCGCTTCAAGGCGACGGCCGACAGGCTGCGGAACGAGTACTTCCGCACCAGACCGCGGATGAAGTCGAAGAAGGCGGCCTCGCCCAGCCGCGACTCGATCATCCCGTACACCTTCGACCCGCGGTCGTAGGCCCCGCTGAACAGCCCGTAGATGTTGCCGAAGTCGGGCAGCGGCCCGGCCGCCGGCGGCACCTCGTTCCGGCGGATCGCCCCGGCCAGGGCCGAGAACCGGTAGTTCTCGCGGCGGATGTTCGGCGCGAACGACAGCGCCTCCGGCCACGCCAGCATGTCGTTGTTCTTCCCCCGCCGCTGGTCCAGCAGGCGGTGGGCGAAGTACGTCGCCGGCCCCTCGTCCATGAACGTCTCGGCGTACCCGTTCGTCCCGACCTGGTTGTACCACCACTGGTGGCAGGTCTCGTGCGACACCAAGTACTCGACGTAGCCGACGCCGATCTTGGGCATGTCGAACACCCGCTCGTCGATCATGATGAGGCCGGCGCACTCGTTCCCGTTCCACCCGAAGTACGACTCGACGATGGTGAACTGGTCGTAGGGGTACGGGCCGAACCATTTGGCGTACACCGGCAGCGCGTCCCCGGCGATCCGCAGCATCTCCTTCGCGTAAAAGGCGTGGTGCGGGAACGCCAGGCAGCGGAGCGCCACCGTCCGCCCGCCGGGCATGGGGACCGCCGCCGTGAACTCCTCGAACTCCGCGCTCCACACCAGGGAGAAGTCCCGCCCGACGAACGGCGCGGTGACGACCTGGGTGCGGCCGTCGCCCAGGTCCCGCGTCTCCCGGATCGCCGCCGGGCAGGCCAACTTCTGCTCGCTCGCCATCTCGATCGTCGCCGTGTACTCGGCCGCCTCGTTCCAGAACGGCTGGTGCCACGGCACGAACGGCATGGCGTGCCACCCGGAGCCGTCGTAGAAGCCCAGCGTCGGCAGCGAGTTCGTCAGGAAGTGGACGCCCCGCCAGTGCCCCCACCGCCCCTGCTTGTTCGGCAACCGCACTGAGCAAGCCATGTCCACCGTCACCGTTTCACCCGGCCCCACCTCCCGGCCCAGGTCCACCACGAGCGCCGACGAGTTGTCCTCGCGGTAACTCCACCGCAGCAGCTTCGGCGGCTCCCCCTCGCGGACGAGCGCGATCTCGCTCACGATCCCGTGCCGGCCGCGCGCGTCGATGGCGTCGGACGGGCTGAGGCGGAACAGCTCCAACGTCTTCGCGAGCAGCAACCGGTCTTCCGACGGAACCCGATAATGCGGGTAGAAGTTGAAGACGACTTGGCTGGTCGGCCGGTCGGACGGGTTGGTCCAGGTCGTCCGCTGTTTCAAGTCCACGACGTGCGTGGCCTCGTCCAGCGAAATCCGCAGGTCGTACCTCGGCAAACCGTTGGGGACGGGGACGGGTGACTCGGCGGCACACACGGGTGCGGCGAGTAACAGAAACAGGAATGGACGGCCGATCAGCATCCGATGTGCTTCTCGAATTCTGGGGACAGGATCAGCGGTGCGATACCCAAACCGTGACGCTCCCGCCACCCCGGTTGCGTCGCGTCATTTGGCGGCACGTCCGGCAAGACTTCCCACACCGGCTTCGCCTGACCACGAACACACCCGATGAAAGAATGAAAGAAGTGCACTCGCCATAGCGTCGCCGAGAGTGTAAGTTAGGTTGGAATTCACGTTCGGATTGGTGTCCGGAATTCCGACACACCGGCCGGCCCGCACGAGACAACTCTCATGATCCGAGCCTTCATCATCTGCGTCGGGGCGGCATTCGCGGCGTCCGTCGGGATCGCCGAGGACCAAAAGGTTCACAAGTTGAGCGTGTCGTTCTGGACACCGAATCCGTCGTGGAAGGCGTCCATCACGGCCGTCCGCGAGGTCGGCAAGGAACTTTGGGTGCGGGTGGACGCGACCTCCGCTGGCGGAATCGCCCTGGACGGGCTCGGGAAAACGAAGGCCGAGGCGACCGTCTCCGGCCCCGATTTGCCGGTGAAGTACGTCGTGTCCGGCAAGACCTGGGGTTGGAAAAACAATGAAAAGGGGGTTGTCTTTCTCCACGATCTGCCGGAGAAGGAGCGGGCCGAAGTTGAAAAGGCCTTCGCCGCCGGGAAGTTGGTGTCGCGGTGAAGCCGAAGACCGAGAAGTCAGTTTCCGGCTGCCACGAGCCTGAAAGGAAGTTCCCAATGCCCCTGTATCAGTTCGCATGAACGGCATGTGGCAAGCCGTTCGAAGTGCTGGCGACACGCGCTTCGGCGGCGTCCAACGAACCGCGCCCGGAGTGCGGCAGTGACGTTCTGGAGCGAGCATTCGCGCTGTCGGCACGTCCGCCGGCCGTGGAGTCTCGTCCGATCACGAACTGGATGGGTAACGGGTCGCCATGCTTCGCGTCATGGTGTGGGCGAAAATAATTCAGCACTACTATTCGAGGTATTTTCCGACAGGTTAACGTGTGACGCTCTCTCTGACGAGAAAAGCAAACAAGATTAGTGCGGTTCGTCTTGTCTGGTTTTTTTCCGGTGACTAGTAATTGAGTGTTGTAATTCACGGTGGAAACTGGCACGCCTCGCTGAACATATTCAATCTGGATGTTCGCGAGTGTCAGCACCAATACCCCATTACCCCAGGGGACTCCTCCCATGACGGATGAAAAGGTCGCCCAGTTGTGCGCGAAACGCCTCCAGGCGCTCGCCGAGACGAACCGGATTCGGATCATCGACTGTCTCCGAACCGGCTCGAAAAACGTGACGCAACTGGCGACCATGTTGAACGTCGAGATCGTCAACGTGTCGCACCACCTGGGCGTCCTGCGGGCGTCCGAACTGGTGAACGACGTGAAGGACGGGCGGTTCGTGATCTACTCGCTCAACCCGCAGTTCTTCTCCAACGACGCCACCAACGCGACGTACGTGAACCTCGGCTGGTGCAAGATCGAGATCCCGCATAACTGATGTCCCCGCGCGAACACACGGTGTGGGTCTTGACCCACCCCGTGACTCGTGTTGTTTACACATGGCCGTGTTAGTCGAGCTTGAGAGACATTCCCACACTTCATCCGTCGGTCGGTCGGGACAAATTGTCACGGTGCGTGAACACGCTGCCATATCCCAACTGGAATCGTTCACGGACTTCCGCTGTGGCTTGCGGGTCAGTATCGTCGTGCGTCACGCTGCCGCCGTCCGCGCGGGTTTACTTCGCGCCCTTGAAGTCGTTGCCGCCCCGGTCGCCGTCGTCTATCGGGCCGCACGTCAAACCGACCCCGTCCAGGCCGCCTCTGGTGCCACGCCGGCATGGCAACCACACGGAATCTGAACTCATTTCGCAAGGATTTTCAGCTCGTCTGCTGAACGAGCTGGCCTTTGACTATCGGTTTTTGGCACCGACTCAGGCATTGCCCCATGCCGATCACCCGCGGCAAGGTGATGATCGACGGCCTGGCTTGATATGCTGAGGTGATCGGTCCCACACTCAACCCACCGACTCGCATGACGCGCCTCACCCCGGAACAGATCAAGCCGTTCATCCTGCACGCGGACGTGAACGTCCGTGATGTGGCCGCACGGTACTTCGCCGACGGCCGCTCGGCCGACCCGACGGTCATGCCGCTGGTGATCGAGGCGTGGGAGAAGTACGGCCTTGCCGACGGCGAGGGGTTCAGCGCGGCGTTCACGTCGCGGCCGCTCGCGCAAACCGCCGATACCGTGGAGTGGCTGATCGGCACCGTCGCCCGGCTAACTGGGCGGAAGCGGCTCACGCTGGCACGGACGCTCGCGGCCGCCGACATCGCCCTCCTCCAACCCCGCGCGGAGGAGGTCCACCGCGCCGTCGATTTCGAACCCCGGTATTACGTGACCCTGACGACGCGGCTCGACCTGGCGACATGGGACGGCGACCCATTGTGGCAGCGGTTAGCGGAACTGTGCGAGCGGGCGGAAGTCGAGGAGGCCCAGTACGCGGCGGGCTGGACGGACGTCGAGTTCGTCGTGGAAGCGCTGGGCCGACACGGCGACCAGTTCGCCCCGCGGACGCTCGAAATCCTCGCCCGCCGCTTCGACCCGCAAACGCTCGGCACCCGCGACGTGTGGCTGGTCTGTGCGGCCGTCCGACTGGCTGGCGAGTTGCGGTTGAACGCCGCCGCCCGTGACATCGTCGCCCACATGCAGCACGACTGGGAGTTGCTGGACGTGGAGGCCCAGCGGTCGCTGGTCCGCATTGGAACCGACGACGTGATCCGGGCCATCGCCGAGGTCTACCAGCCGGAGCAAGTCGGACACCCGACCGGGTTCAAAATCTACTCGACGGGCGTACTCGGCGGCATCCGCAGCGACCTCGCCGTCGAGACTTGCCTGCGGCTGTTCGAGCGTGAGGCGGACCTCGACCACAAGGACTTTCTCGGCGCGGCCCTCGTGGATCACCTGTCGGCGGGAGGGGCGCGGCGCGTCCTGGCCGCCGTCGAAGCCGGGGAACTCGGTAACGAGTCGGAGGCACACCTGCCCGCCGTCTGCACCATCCTCGGCATCGAGTCGCCGGTGGCGGATCGGTTGCGAAAGGAGCACGAGGACTGGCTGGCCGCTCGGAAGGCCGAAGACGCTCGGTGGGAGGCCGACCGAGCAATCATGCAGGCGAATGCCGCCCGCCTGGCGGCGAAAGCCACAAAGACTGAGCGGCCACCCCTCTCGCAACCTCTCTCGATTCAGGGCAAAACCACCGACGCCGGCCGCAACGACAAGTGCCCGTGCGGGAGCGGCAAGAAGTACAAGAAGTGCTGCATGGGGAAGGCGAAGCGGAATTGACTCTCCCCTTTCGTGTTACCAATTGCTAGACTGTAACACGTCCAAACTTCCCCTGGAGGACTTCCCATGCGTCGGATGCTCGGTGCCCTGCTGGTCGGCGTCGTGTCGGCGGCCGCCTGTCAGGCCCACGCCTTGTACCTCATCGGCGACGGCGACAAGATCACGGTCGTGTTCAGCGACGACCTCGCCCCGGACTCGCGGATCAAGGAAGCCACCTGGAAGAAGGTCGAGGGGCTGAAGTTGACCGCCCGCACCGCCGACGGCAAGACCACGGAACTGACGCCCAAACTCGACGGCGCGGCCATGACCGTCGCCGCGCCGGCGAACACGAGCGTGGTCTCCGGCGGCATCGACTACGGCATCTCGTCCCACGGCGAGTCGCCAAAGTTCATCCGCTTCTACTTGAAACGGATCGTCGGCGACATTCCGGCCGACGGCGGGAAACTCGACGCCAAGATCGGGCTGGACGTGGTGCCGGTGGTGGAAGGCGGCAAGGTGCGGTTCGCCGTGTTCCGACTCGGCAAACCAGTTGCCAACGCCGCTGTTGAGGTGATGGTGCCGGAGAAGAAGGAGAAGGAAAAGACGGCCACCGACGAGAAGGGCGTGACCACGGCGTTCGATGCCAAGGGCCGGTACGGCGTCACGGTGCGGGTGAGCGACGGCAAGTCGGGCGAATTCAAGGGCGAGAAGTTCAGCGAGACCAGCCACACCGCCACGCTGGTGGTCGATGTGAAGTGAGGTGAGGCGGCTGTGAAAGCCGCGGTCACAAGACGACGGGTCTTGTGACCGCGGCACCGCGTCCGGCATCTCACTTCTTGAACATTGGCGAATTCCTGTCGCCCCGGCCGAGGGTGTACGCCAGCAGGTCCAGAATCTCGTCCTCGGTCAGCGTGTCCAGCAGCCCGGCCGGCATGAGCGACACCTTCGACGGCTTGATGGCGTCCACGTTCGACTGCTTCACGGTGGTCAGCCCGTTCGGCGCGAGCATGTCGGTGAGGATCTTCATGTCATCCCCGTTCAGGTTGACGATGCGGCCGGTCACGCTCTTGCCGTCCAGCGTGGCGATCTCCACCGCCTGATACTGGTCGCTGATTTCCTTGCTCGGGTCGAGGATCGATTCGAGCAAGTCCTTCGGGCTGAACCGCCCGGCCACGGCAGTCAGGTCCGGGCCGGCGCTGCCGCCCTCGTTGTCGTAGCGGTGGCAGCCGAAGCAGTTGGTGGCGGCGAACGCCTTGCGGCCTTTCTCGTAGTCCCGTCCGCCGGCCTTCAACCCCGTCTCGACGACCGGCACCAACTCCGCCAGCGTGTACTTCTTGACGAACGGCCGCGGCGGGAACACCACGGTGCCGGGGCCTTCAGCCTTCATGTCGAGAATCGGCTTGAGGGCGACCTTCTCATCGGCGGTCAGCGTGGTTTCAGCGTCGGCCTTCATCTTCAGGACGAACTTGGCGAAGCTGTTCCCGCCCTTATAGGTCTGCGCTTTCACGAACCACTTGAAGTAGCTCTCGCGGAGTTCCTTCGTCCACCCGGCCTTCAACATCCGCAACGACCGGGCGTATTCCATCTGCTCTTCCTGCGTCGGCGCTTCGGCCAGCAACTTCACACCCTTCGCGGCAGCCTTGTCGTCTTGCAAGTAGACGAACACTTGCAGCAACTCGCCGTCCACGAACCGTTGCCCGGTGGGGAAGGCCGGCTCGTACTTGGCCAGCCACGCTTTCCGTTCGTCGTCGGTCGGCATCCCGAAGCGGTGGAACAGCACTTGATAGACGCGGGTCAGGTCGAGCCGCTGTTCGACGGTCAGTTTGGCGAAGTCGAGTTTGCCAAGTGCGGCGAGGATCTTCGCGCGAAGGGCCGGGTCACCTTTGTGCTTGCCCTGGGGGTCGTGCTCCGGACAGGCGGCCGACACGCGGGTGAGCGCCAGGAGGGCGTGGATGGCGACCGTCGGATTCGTCTCAGCCAGCGGATTCGTCTCAGCCAGCGCTTTGTCCGCCCACAGTTTAGAGTCTTGGTGTTCGAGAGCGACGCGGGCGGCGTTCAGCGACGCGCGGTCGCGGACGAACGGGTACGACACCGCCTCCCACAGCCGCTCGGCGGTCAGGCCGGGGGTCGGGGCGTGCAACTTCTCAAGGGACTCGCGGGCGAACCGCGAGGCGGCAGCCACCACCATGCCCGGCGGGAACGCGACATCCTTCCACGGTTCCGGGACCACTTCCGTCCCCGTGTACGTCACGCGGTACAGGCCGGATTGCGTCCGCCGGCCGCCGGTGGTGAAGTACATCGCCCCGTCCTCGCCAACCACGATGTCCGTCAGCGGCAGCGGCGACCCGGCGATGAACTCCTCGGCGGTGCCTTTCTTCACACTCCCGTTCGGCTCCATGTGAACGGCGTACATCTTGCCGTAGCTCCAATCGCAGATGAAGAACGCCTTCTGGTACTTGGCCGGGAACTTGGCCCCGGTGCCGAACGCCACACCCGTCGGCGAGCCGGGGCCGATGTCGCAGATGCCGGGCAGGGTGTCCGGGTAGTAGGCCGGGTACTTGCCGGCCCCGTTCCGCCAGCCGAACTCGCTG
>JBBRUO010000058.1:0-16776 GCA_038247725.1 Gemmatales bacterium | reverse complement strand
GTGAATGAGGGGTACGAACTGTTCGTGGATATCGACGCGAAGGAGCCGGCCGCGAAAGCCTTGAAGGAACTGCCGAAGGGCCACACCGCCACCCGCGAAGAGTCGAGTGAGGTGAAAGGCGTGCCGATGAATCGCGTCTTGGCCAAGTACAAGCCGATCAGCGCGGACGTGATCCGCTGGCAGTTCTGCCGGGCGAACCCGGCGCTGAACCTGAAGTTCGGCCCGGAACCGGCCGACGAGGTGCGGTCGAAATTCGTCTTCAAACTGTGGAACACCTACGCCTTCTTCTGCAACTGCGCCGCCGGCGACGGGTTCGATCCGGCCATGCCGCCGATCCCGTTCAAGGAGCGCCCGGACCTGGACCGTTGGATTCTGTCTTCGCTACACCAGCTCGTTTTCAACGCGCGAGAGATGTTCGAGAAGTATGACGTGATGGCCTTCGCCCTGGCCGCCGAGCGGTTCGTCGATGACGACTTGTCCAACTGGTACGTCCGCCGGGTGAAGCCGCGATTGAATAGCAAGGTCGCGGACCTAAGCGAAGCCGAGTTGAAGGAGAAGTGGGCCGCGTATCAAACTCTGCATGCAGTCTTGACGACGACGTGCCGGCTGTTCGCGCCGTGCGTGCCATTCATCACGGATGTGATATGGCGCAACTTGACGAAGGGAACGGAGTCCGTTCACCTCACGGAATATCCGGTTGCCGATCCCACGCGACTCGACGAGCCGGTGTTGACGCAGATGGACGGCGTGCGGCAGGTCATCACCCTCGGCGGGGCGGCGCGGAACGTGGCGAAGCTGAACGTCCGCCAACCGCTGGCCGAACTCCGCGTGCGGAGTTCGGAGGCGGGCATCCGCGACGCCGTGGAGGCGCTGGAAGAACTCATCCGCGACGAGTTGAACGTCCTCAAGGTGACCCTGCTTCCGGAGGACGCGCCGGCCACGCTTCGCACCGTGGCGAAGCTGAACAAGAAGACCGCCGCCGCGAAGCTGGGGGCGAAGTTGAAGGACGCCGAGGCGGCGCTGACGACGATGAACCTGGAACAACTCGAACAGAATCTCAATAGTGGCGATGTGGATATCGCCGGTGTGATGTTGTCGAAAGCGGATTTCGTTTTCGAATACGTCGCCGGGGACGGTTGGGCCGGCGCGCGGGGCAAGGGCGCGGAGGTGACCGTCTCCACCGTCATCACGGAGGAACTGAAGCTCGCCGGCCTGGCGCGGAACGTCATTCGCCTCGTCAACCAGGCCCGCAAGGACGCGAAGCTCGACATCGCGGATGCGATCACTCTGCATCTCAGTTCGACCGCCGAACAGTTATCGAAGGCCATCGCCGCGCATCGGGCGAACATTGCCGCCGAGGTGCAGGCGACCGCGTGGGGCGACACCCCCGCCGGCCACCGGAGCGAAGCGGCCGTCGAGGGGATGCCACTGGTGATCGCGTTCGAGAAGGTGTAAAAGCCTGTGTGGGCCTCACGCCCCCCGGTTGGCGGGCGGGGCGACCTCCTCCCACCGCAGCACCTTGCCGGCGGCGTACACGTCGGACGCGCGGAAGTCGTGGACGCCGGGCACCTCGCCGGGTTGCAGGCCCCAGGCGTCCAGGTTCACGAAGAGCAGCCCGTCGAAGTACCCGAACTTCACGTCGGACACCCGCCCCACCCGCGAGTTCATCCGCTTCTGGAAGCGGTACTCCGAGACCCCCTCCAGCCGCACCTTCAGCCGGACCGCCCTCCCCTCTTTGCCCAGGTCCTTGACCGCCGCGTGGACCCCCAGGCCGAACTCGACGGCGACCCCGCCGCCGTCCACCAGCACGCGGACGCGGCGGAGTTGTCCGCCGGCGAACCGGAAGCCGCGGGCGAACTGGGCTAACTCTTGCGGGTTCAACTGTTTCATGGCGGCACCGCGAGGGGACGGGACACCAGGATTCTACCGCGCGCCGCCCGCCGGTGGCACCTGCTCTTCCGGCCGTCGGGTCGAGTCTCACAGGAAAATTCCGTTGTCCGCTTTTGTCTTGTGGCACCGACTTCCGAACCGGTCTATTCCCCGCTCACCTGATGACGGAATGGTGCTCGACACGACAACACCCCGACCGGGCGGAGTGTTCCCATTCCCACGGCCGGCCATAAGATGGACGGGGCTAGCCTTCGCCCTCCCCCCGACCAGACTTCCTCCCATGATTCTCGTCATCCGGCCGGACGCCACCCTCGAACAGATCGACCACGTGGTCGGCCGCATCAAGGAACTCGGTTTCACCCCGCACGTCAGTCGCGGCGAGAGGCGGACCATCATCGGCGTCATCGGCGACGAGACCAAGCCGCAGGCCGACATGCTCCTCCAGATCGCCGGCGTCGAGCAGGCGCTGCCGATCATGAAGCCGTTCAAGCTCGCCTCCCGCGAGTTTAACAACGCGGACAGCGTGGTGTACGTCGGCAAGGTGGCCATCGGCGGCGGCAGCCTGGCCATGATCGCCGGCCCGTGCGCGGTCGAGAACTACGAGACGATGGACATCGTCGCCCAATACGTGAAGGCCGGCGGCGCGAACATCCTCCGCGGCGGGGCGTTCAAACCCCGCACCAGCCCGTACGCCTTCCAGGGCATGGGCGAGGACGGGCTGAAGATCCTGAAGGACGTGGGCGTCAAGCACGAGTTGCCGGTGGTCACCGAGGTGATGGACCCGCGGCAGGTGGAACTCATCGGCCGGTACACCGACATGTATCAGGTCGGGGCGCGGAACATGCAGAACTTCGACCTGCTCAAGGAACTCGGCAAGACGAACCTGCCGGTGCTGCTGAAGCGGGGCATGAGCGCCACCGTGAAGGACTTGCTCATGAGCGCGGAGTACGTGCTGGCCGAGGGCAACCCGAACGTGGTGCTGTGCGAGCGGGGCGTCCGCAGCTTCGAGGACAGCACCCGGAACATGCTGGACATGAGCGCCGTGCCGAACGTGAAGGGGCAAAGCCACCTGCCGATCATCGTCGATCCCAGCCACGCCACCGGCCGTCCGGACCTGATCCCGAGCATGTGCCGGGCGAGCGTCGCGGCCGGGGCCGACGGGGTGCATGTGGAAGTCCACAACTGCCCGGAGAAGGCGATGAGCGACGGCCCGCAGGCGCTGCTGCCGCACCAGTTCCTCGATCTGATGGGCGACCTGACCCGGCTGGCCGACGCCCTCGGCCGCCACTTCTGGCAGGCGAGTTGACTTCCCGGAGTCCGCACCCTCCGGGTGCGGTTCCTCCCCGATCCGCACCCTCCGGGTGCGGACTCCCTTGAGAACCGTCATGCGTCCCAAGTTCGTCGCCGGCAACTGGAAGATGTACACCTCCCTCACCTCGGCGAAAGACCTCGCCACGGCCGTCGCCGCCGGCGCGTCGGCCGCGCCGGGAGTGATGGTGGCGGTGTGCCCGCCGTTCCCCTGGCTGAACCCCGTGAAGGGCGTGCTGGCCGGGTCGCCGGTGCTGCTCGGCGGGCAGAACTGCCACTTTGAAAACGAAGGCGCGTTCACGGGCGAAGTCGCCCCTGTGATGCTCAAGGAGGCCGGCTGCGACCTCGTCATCCTCGGCCACAGCGAGCGGCGGCACGGCATCGGCGAACTCGATGCCGTCCTGAACAAGAAGGTGAAAGCCGCCCTCGCCGTCGGGCTGAAGGTGATCTTCTGCATCGGTGAACTGCTGGCCGAGCGGGAGGGGAACGCGACCGAAGCGATTCTCGATACGCAGTTGACCGCCGGCCTGGCCGGGCTGACCGCCGCGCAAATGGCGAACGTGGTCCTCGCCTACGAACCGGTGTGGGCCATCGGCACCGGCAAGGTGGCCACCCCGGAGCAGGCGCAAGCCGCCCACGCCTTCGTTCGCGGCAAGGTGACGGCGCTCTTCGGCGCGGCGGTGGGCAACGAGGTCATCATCCAGTACGGCGGGTCGGTGAAGCCCGACAACGCGGCGACGCTGTTGCACCTGCCGGACGTGGACGGCGCTCTCGTCGGCGGGGCCAGCCTGAAGGCCGATTCGTTCCTGGCCATCGTCAAAGCCGGCGTGCGGTGAGTGCTTGTTAGCCCGCCGCGCCAGCAAGGGGCGAACCGCCGTTGGGATGAGTCCCACAAGCCCACGCCCCTCGCTCGCGCGTCGGGCTAACACCGAGCGTTCCCATGATCGTCGGCGTCCCGAAGGAAATGAAGTCGGACGAATACCGCGTGGCCATGATCCCGGCCGGGGTGGAGGAACTGACGCACGCCGGGCATACGGTCCTCATCCAGACCGGGGCCGGGGCGGGCAGCGGCATCGCCGACGAGGACTACGCCCGCCACGGCGCGGAGATCGTCCCCGCCGCCGCCGACCTGTGGGCGCGGGCCGACCTGATCGTCAAGGTGAAGGAGCCGCTGCCGGCCGAGTGGCCGCTGATGCGGGCCGGCCAGACAGTGTTCACCTACTTCCACTTCGCCGCCGACGAACACCTGACCCGCGCCGTGATGAAGTCTGGCATCACGGCCATCGCATACGAGACCATTCAGGACACGCGGGGCCACCTGCCGCTGCTCACGCCGATGAGCGAAGTGGCCGGGCGAATGAGCATTCAGCAGGGGGCGAAGTACCTGGAACGGCCGCAAGACGGGCGGGGCATCCTGCTGGCGGGCGTGCCGGGCGTTGCGCCGGCGACGGTGGTGGTGATCGGCGGCGGCATCGTCGGGGCGAACGCGGCCAAGACCGCCGCCGGGTTGGGGGCGAACGTGTTCATCCTGGACGTGAACCTGGACCGCTTGCGATATCTGGACGACGTGATGCCGCCCAACGTCACCGGCCTGTTCAGCAACCGGCACAACCTCCTCGACTGCCTGCGGGTAGCGGATCTCGTCATCGGCGCGGTGCTGATTCCGGGGGCGAAAGCGCCCCGCCTGATCCGCCGGGACGACCTGAAACTGATGCCGCCGCGGGCGGTGGTGATCGACGTGGCCATCGACCAGGGCGGGTGCCTGGAGACGAGCAAGCCGACCACGCACGCCCACCCGACGTACATCGTCGATGACATCGTGCATTACTGCGTGGCGAACATGCCCGGCGCGGTCGGCCGCACCAGCACCTATGCGCTCACGAACGTGACGACGCCGTATGTGCTGCACCTGGCGAACAAGGGCGTGGACCGAGCGTGCGCGGAGAACCCCGGCCTGGCATCGGGGGTGAATGTGCGGGCCGGGCGGGTGACGAACGCCGCCGTCGCCGCCACCTTCGGGCTGGACCTGGCAACGGGGTGAACCGCCTTCACGGGGGCGGCCGACTCTCGCCGAGAGTTGCTGTTTTCAACCCGAAAAGTCCCTCTCGGCGAGAGCGCCCCACCCAAAATGCCCCGTGAAACCAGTGATATCTTCCCGCTCAAAGCGTTCGGGACGGGGCCACCCCGACCGCGAGATCCGGCCGCAGCCGGATGAAGTCGCCGATGGCGGCGATCGTGGCCCGCGCGCTGGGGGTGATGAACCCGAAGACCGGCGTGCCTACGAACGCGGTCATCGTCGCCCGAGGCGATCCGCCCCGACCTCAAGCTGAGCAACCCGACCGGCCCGTTCACCTACGACTCCGTGGTGAAGAACTACCTCCCCGCGGGCGGCGGGCTCAAGGTGGGTCAGAGGATCGGGAAGTCCGACAAGACCGGCTCGAAGCTGGTGGCGAAGGGCTACAAGCCGGAGCACCTGCTCGCGACCGTGCTGGACACGATGTTCGACGCCAGGGCGGTGCGGACGAACCCCTCGTTGCTGCCGGCCGAAGTCTCGAACCTGATATCAACAGCGGCCAGCCCATCAGCGAACTGTTCTGATGTCGGCTCAGCCGAACAACTTCATCACCGGTCGGCCCTGCACGAAGTGGTGTGGGCGACCGGTAACATCTTTGACCGAATCCGCCGAGGTGTAGCCGAGGGCGTGGTAGATGGTGGCGAAGAAGTCCGTAACGTGGACCGCGTCGTCGGCGGGAAGCCCGCCATCCTTCGTGCTCCGGCCGATGACCTGACCGCCCTTGATCCCGGACCCGGCCAACATGGTCGAGTAGACGCGGCCCCAGTGGTCGCGACCGCCCCCTCCGTTGATCTTCGGCGTGCGGCCGAACTCGCCCGTCCAGGCGACCAGAGTGGAATCCAACAACCCTCGAGCGGCCAAGTCGTCCAGGAGTGCCGCCATCGCGCGGTCGATGACCGGCAGCAGCTTGTCCTTCATCTTCGGAAAGTGTTTGGAGTGGGTGTCGAAGTTCTGCTCGGACTGCTTGAATGTCCACGGCACCGTCACGCACCCGACGCCGGCCTCGACCAACCGCCGGGCGACGAGGCAACTCCGGCCGAAGCGGTTATCCCCGTAGCGGGCGACCGTGCCGGGTTTCTCGTCGTCGAGCCGGAACGCCTTCCACGCGGCCGACGACTGAAGCATGTCGATGGCCTGCTGCTGGAAGCGTGCGAAGTCGTTGTCGCGTGCGCTCGAACCGCCGCGAGTGGCTTGGAGGGCACCGAGCAAGTTGGCGCGTGCGGTCTGCCGGTCGGGTGTCACGTCCGCGGACGGTGCGAAGCCGGGAATTGGATCGCCAGGCAACCACGTCTCGTCGTGGAGAAAGAGCGGGTCGAACTTGGGACCGAGAAAACCGGCGTGCTGGCCGCCCCAATACGCGTTGTTCTGATCGCCCACTTGCCGCGGAAGTTGGACCGCGCCCGGCAGGCCATTGCGGTCGCCGCGCAACTGCCGAATGACCGAACCGATGCACGGCGGGTCGCGGCGGTCCACTTGCGGTTCTCCGCCGGACCTCGGGGCGTGCTTCAGACCGGTGAGGTTGTAGTGGACCCCGACACCGTGTGTGTCGGACCCGTGCCAGGTCGAGCGGATGATCGCGTACCGATGCGCCTGTTTCGCGATCAGGGGCAAATGTTCGCAGATTTGAATACCCGGGACGCTCGTCGCGATGGGCTTGAACTCCCCGCGAGTGCTGTCGGGGGCATCGGGTTTGGGGTCGAACGTCTCCTGCTGCGCGGGCCCACCGGTCATGTAAAGCAGAATGAGCGATCTCCCGCTTTTGCCGCGTGCGGGCGTGTCGGCTTGCGCGGAGAGCGCGACCAGCGATGCCGGCGCGATCCGCAACAGCGTTCGGCGGGAGAAATGCGCAGCGGCTTCCTGTGTGAGGTTCAAGCCGACCTCCGTTTGAATCCAACGGGATCACGCGTCCGGATCCGAGTCGTTCGCCGGTGCGGGTGCGACCTCCCAGACCGCGACCGGTGTTCGTCGTTCCCGTCAATGCCTCAAAACAACTCCTCAATCGGCTTGCCGCTGGGCAAGACGGGGTGCGGACGGCCGGCGTTGTCCGGGTAGTTCACTTTCGTGTCGATGCCGAGGTGTTGATAGACGGTGGCCAGCACGTCCTGCGGGGTCTTCGGGTTGGCCTTGGGGAACGCGCCCTTCGCGTCGGATTCACCCACGATGCGGCCGCCGATCACCGGCCCGCCCGCCAGCGCCGCGCTGAACACGTTCGGGTAGTGGTCGCGGCCGGCGTCGTTGTTCACCTTCGGCGTGCGGCCGAACTCGCCCCACGCCAGCACTAGCGTCGTCTTTAAAAGCCCGCGCTCTTCCAGGTCGTTGATGAGCGCGGTGTACGCCTTGTCCCAGCGCGGCAGGAAGCCCTCCCGCAACGACTCGAACCCCTTGACGTGCGTATCCCACCACCGCAAGTCCACCGTGACGATGCGGACGCCGGCTTCCACCAACCGCCGGGCGAGCAACATCCGCTGTGCCCAGTTCGGGCAGCCGCAGCGGTTCGACGCCTTCGGGTCGAAGGCCGGCATCAGCCCGTATTTCTCGCGGAGCGCCTTCGGCTCCTGGTCCAGATCGAACGCATCGCGGGCGGCGGTCGAGGTGAGAATGTCCCACGCCCGTTCCTGGAAGCGGTCTTGCGCGGCGAACTGGCCGGTCGTGTCGAGGTCGCGGCGGAGGGTGTCGAACTCGCGGAGCAGCCGCTTGCGGTCGCCCACCCGTTCCACGCTCACCCCCGCCGGCGGGCTGAAGTTCGGCAGCTTGAACGGGGCGTTGTTCGCCGGGTCGGCCTGCGTCTCGAACGGCTTGTGCGCCACGCCCAGATACGCGCTCCCGGCACCGGGCAGCATCCGCGGTACCATCACATACGCGGGCAGGCGCGGGTTCTGGTCGCCGAGTTGTTTCGACACGACGGACCCGATGCTGGGGTGGCTGTTCTCGTCCGGGGCGGGGCCGGTGTTGTACCCGGTGAAGCAAATCTGGTCGCCGGTGCTGTGGCCCGCGTCGTGGTGGTGCAGGCTGCGAACGATGCTCCACTTCTTCATGATCTTGCCGGTCTGCGGCAGCATGTCGGTCAATGTGATGCCGGGTACGGCGCTCGGTTTGGTGCCGAACTCGCCGCGAATTTCCGCCGGGGCATCCGGCTTCGGGTCCCACATGTCGATGTGGCTCGGCCCGCCGCGCATCCACAACAGAATGACCGAGTTCGGCCGCGTGGCGGTCGGTGAGTGGGCGGCGCGGGCATCCGAGCGCAGCACGTCCGCCAGACCGAGACCCGCCGCGCCGAGGACGCCGGCCTTCAAGAACCCCCGGCGGGAACGGAGTGACGCGCGGAACTCCGGGCAACCGACGAGGGTGGGCGCGGACATGGGCGAAGCTCCGGAACTACGGACGGGAAGCGGGAACCGGCGGGATGGTGGTAGTATGCCGCGCGCCACCGCCGACCGCAAGAGCCGGGCGGGAAACGACAGGGCTATTCAGCGGTTGAAGTTGGGTAAGATGTTGAACCACGAAGGACACGAAGAGCACGAGGAAAACCGTGTGGTCTGCTCGGTTCTTTCACTTCGTGTGTTGTGTGCTCTTCGTGGTTCAGTCCGCTTCTCTTCAATCGCTGAGCAGCCCTGCGGGAAACGACAACGCCCTGGGTGCGACAAAACTTTCTGGCGGCCCTAACTCGTTGCGGGGAGGAGGGTTTGCCAGTAGGTGGTCCACAGGTCGCTCTCCCGCAGCACCTCCATGGCCATCACCGCCTCCGCGTTGTCCGCGTCCCCGAACCCGTCAGCCGCCGCGTCAGCGTCTTGCAACACGACTCCGTTGGGCCACTCCCAATCGACCAACCCTTCGCCAAAAACTCCGGGTGCTTGATCCTCTCCCGACGCGCACTCACAGACCCCAACAGCGTGTCCGCCGCCGCCCGCTTCGCCCCCGCAACCCGCTCCGCGAAATCACCAGCTTGTCCCACGCCGCGTCGTCGCCCGCGTGCTTGAACACGTGCAACACCTCCCCCGCCCCCGCCATGCCCGCCGCGTCCGACTCCCCGAACACCGCTCGACGACCCGTGTGCACGCTCTCCGCCAGTGAGTGTGACGCCGGACGAGGGGGGCTTGGCAGTTTTGGCCAGAATAGAACCCCTTGCCGGGCAACACAATCATGTGGGTGTCCGGCAGACCAGGACGGACGATTTCGACTGTCCGGCGGACACACCAGGTGGAAGAACGACCCGCCCTCCATGTGGTGCGACACCCACAGCGGGTGTTTTGAGGGGTCACGCCAGGATGTCCTTCACCACGGTGCCGTGAACGTCGGTCAGGCGGAAGTCGCGGCCGCTGTAGCGGTACGTCAACTTCTCGTGGTCCAGCCCCATCAGGTGCAAGATGGTGGCGTGCAGGTCGTGGACGTGGACCTTGTTATCCACGGCGGCGAACCCGAACTCGTCGGTCGCCCCGTAGGTCATCCCGCCCTTCACGCCGCCGCCGGCCATCCACACGCTGAACCCGTGGTTGTTGTGGTCGCGGCCGTTCGCCCCTTCGCTGGTCGGGGTGCGGCCGAACTCGCCGCCCCACAGCACCAGGGTGTCGTCGAGCAGCCCTTTCGCTTTCAGGTCGGTCAGCAGCGCGGCGATGGCCTTGTCGCTTTGCTGTGCCTTGGTGCGGTGGCCCTTCTCGATGTCCCCGTGGTCGTCCCACGGCTGGCCGCTGCCGAAGAACACCTGCACGGTGCGGACGCCGTTCTCCACCAACCGGCGGGCGGTCAGGCAGGCGTCGGCGAAGTACCCGCTGCCGTACAACTCGCGGGTCGCCTTCGGTTCCTTGCTCACGTCGAACACGGTCGTCGCCTCGGTCTGCATGCGGAAGGCCATTTCCAGCGACTGGATGCGGGCCTCGAGTTGGTCGTCGGCCCGCGGCTGCTGGTGCATCCGGTTCAGTTGGTTGAGCAGGTCCAGTTGCTCCCGCTGGGTGTCCTTGCCGATGTGCCGGTTCTCGATGTTGTCGATGATCCGCTTCGGGTCCAGGTTGCGGATGTGGCAGCCCTGGAAGACGCCGGGCAGGAAGCTGTTGCCCCACAGTTGCGGGCCGACCACCGGTTCGCCGGGGCACAGCACGACGAAGCCGGGCAGGTTCTGGTTGCTGCTGCCCAGGCCGTAACACAGCCACGACCCCATGCTCGGGCGGATCGGCTGCGTGTTCCCGCTGGTCATCATCAGCAGGCTCGGCTCGTGGTTGGGCACGTCGGTGTGCATGCCGCGGATGACGCAGATGTCGTCGATGCACTTGCCCACTTCCGGGTAAATCTCACTCACCTCGATGCCGGACTGGCCGCACTTCTTGAACTTGAACGGCGAGGCGAAGGCGTTGCCGGTCTTCCGCTCGGTCTTCTTGGCGGTCTCGACCTTCTTCCCGTGCTGCTTGGTCAACTCCGGCTTCGGGTCGAAGGTGTCCACCTGCGACGGCCCACCGTTCATAAACAGGTGGATGATGTGCTTGGCCCTGGCCGGGTGGTGCGGCGGCTTCGGCGCGAGCGGGTTGCCGGCCGTTTTCGGCGCGGCCAGCAGTTCCGGGGCGAGCACCCCGGCGAGGCCGAGCAGGCCGAACCCGGTGCCGGTGCGGGCGAGCATCTCGCGGCGGGAGAAGGCGAAGGGGTGCATGGGGGAATCCGGTATGGGGTATTGGTTAGAATGATTGGCCCGCAGACGGCGCAGATAAGAACGCAGAGAAATCCAGATCAGAAAGAACTTGTCTTCAATCTGCGTCTTCTCTGCGCCCTCTGTGGGCGTCTTGAATCCTCACGACTCACTCCACGTACATCAACTCGTTGCTGGCCAGCAGGATTTGGGCGTACTGTTGCCAGCGGGTGAGCTTGTCGTCCTTGGCCGGCGGCAGCGCGACGAACTTCGCCCCCAGCGACAACTCTTGCGTCGTCGGCTCGCGGGTGAAGGCCAGCCGGTACGCCAGCGTGATCCGCGCGTCGGGTTCCTTCGCCGCTTTCTCAATCCGCTCCGCGAACGCCTTCGCCTGGCCGATCATGAACTCGCTGTTCAGCGCGAACAACTGCTGTTGCGGGACCGTCGTGCTGCCCCGCTTGTCGGCGGTGACGTTGGCGTCCGGGAAGTCGAACAGCCGCAGCAGCCCGTCGAGGTCGTGTCGGCTGATCTTGGCGTACACGGTGCGGCGGCGGACGCTCGCGTCCTTCAAGTCGAACGTCGGCCCGCCGAGGGTGAGGTCGATGGTGCCGGCGACGGCGAGCAGCGAATCCCGCCACGCTTCCACGTCCAGCCGGTGCCGGTTGCCCCGCCACAGGTAGACGTTCGCCGGGTCGGTCTTGGCGTTCGCGGCGTCGTTCGCCGACGCCAGTTGGTACGTCGCGCTCCGCATGATCTGCCGGTGCAGCCACTTGATGGACCAGCCGTTCTCGACGAACTTCACGGTCAGGGTGTCGAGCAGTTCGGGGTGCGTCGGCCGTTCGCCGAGGTGCCCGAAGTTGCTCGGCGTGTTCGCCAGCCCGCGGCCGAAGTGCCACGCCCAGACGCGGTTGACGATGACGCGGGCGGTCAGCGGGTTGGCCTTGTCCGCGATGGCGTTGGCGAGGTCGAGGCGGGTGAAATCCTTGGCCGAGGTCGGGTTGTCCGCGAGGACTTGCAGGAACCCTTTCGGAGCGGCCGGCCCTTTGTTCGCCGGGTTGCCGCGGATGTACACCGGCATGGCGCTGCCGCCGCCGGTGAGGACGTGCGCCATCGGCGGGGCGGGCGGCAGCGCCTTCTTCTTCTCCGCGAGTTCGGCCTTCAAGTTATTCAGCTTCTTCTTGTCGGCGTCGGGCAGTGGGCGGTTCTCGACCTCGTTCGGCGGGAGGAAGAACGGCGCGTCCTTGTCGGTGAACACCGCTTTGGTGACGGTGCCGTCCTTGCCCTCCGTCACTTTCGCCAGGAACGCCGCCCGCGCGGCGTCATTCGTGGTCGCGGCCCGGATCGGCTCCAACTGTTTGTTGTTGCCGTCGAGGGCTTTCACCCACCGGGCCAGGAAGTACGGGTCGAGTTGCTCCTTCTTCGCCACGGCGTCGGCCTTGAGCTTCTTGTCCGCTTTCATGCGGACGGCGGCGTCCAGATACTTCGCGGTGTCCTTGGCGGCGGCTTCGGCCAACTGTTTCGCGAACTCGGATTGCGTCTTGGTCAGCGCGTCGGTTCGTGCCTTCACCGCCTTGGTCGCGTCGTCGAACGCTTTCGTCGCCTCCTTGCTTGCGAGCGGCAGGTCGGCGAATCGCGTGCCGTTGAAGATGCCGGCGATGGCGTAGTAATCCGCCGTCGGGATGGGGTCGAACTTGTGGTCGTGGCAGCGGGCGCAACTGACCGTCAGGCCGAGGAACCCGCGCGTCACGGTGTCCACCCGGTCATCCAACTCGTCGGCGATGGCCTGCTCCTTCGCCGAGTTCTTGTAGTATTCGGCCCCCAACCCGAGGAACCCCAGCCCGGCCAGCCGCGTCGTCGGGTCGCCGACCGACTCCGGCATCAGGTCGCCGGCCAGTTGCAGTTTCACGAACTGATCGAACGGCATATCGGCGTTGAAGGCCGCGATCACCCAATCGCGGTAGCGGAACGCCTGATCCCGCTTCTTCACCGCGAAGGTGTGCGCCTGATCCTCGGCGTAGCGGGCCACGTCGAGCCAGTACCGGCCCCATCGCTCGCCGTATTGAGGCGATGCGAGCAACCCGTCCACCACCGTGGCGAATGCGTCCGACGACGTGTCTTTCTCGAACGCGGCCAAGTCCTCCGGCGTCGGCGGCAGGCCGGTGAGGTCGAGGTACGCGCGGCGGAGCAGGGTCCGCTTGTCGGCCGTGCCGACCGGCTTCAACCCCATCTCTCGCTGCTTCGCCGTCACGAACCGGTCCACGTCGGTCGTCGCCCCCGCCACGGCCGGCGGGTTCACGGCCGTCGGCGGCTGGAAGGCCCAGAACTCGCGGCCCTTGGCGATGTTCAGCCCCTGGGTCACGTCCTTCCCGTCGCGGGGGTCCGTCGCCCCGTCCGCGATCCATTTCTCGAAGTCGGCGATCACCGCATCGGGCAGTTTGCCTTTGGGCGGCATCGGGCTGTCGCCGCCGTATTTCAGCGCGGCCAGCAGCGACCCCTCCGTCGGCTTGCCGGGCACCACGGCCGGGCCGGTGTCGCCGCCGGCGCGGGTGGCTTGGCGGGTGTCCAGCCGCAGCCCCCCCTTGAGCTTCTTGTCCCTCGCGGCGGCCTCGGAATGGCAGCCGTAGCAGTGCTCGGTGAGGATCGGCCGGATCTTGGCTTCGAAGTGGTCGGCATCGGCCCCCCGCACGGCGGGCGCGAGGAGCAGCAACAGGGCGGTCGTTCGGAGGAACGGCGTCATGGCGGGCGAACCCGGTGGGTGGCGGAAGGCGAACTTACGTCGGGCGGTCGGTCAAGACGGCGCGGGCGAACCCGTTCCGCAGTGGGAGGTATCGATATGATTGCATCCGCGAGGGGAAAAGTCACGCGGAAAGTGCGGCGGCGTCACCATGGGTCCGGCAACAGGTTCTGGCAGGCGGGAAGACCGTACCCCGGCTCCCGCTCTGGGTGCGACAGCGGATTTCGGCGGACCCGGCCCATACCAGTTGGAGGGGTGGCACGCGGCGGCGTCCCCGGTTCACGGCGTGACGCGGGCCGGTTCGGTCTGGGACTCCGAGCCGATCGCCAACATGTGCGACCCGCGGGAGGTGCGGTAGAAATCGAACTTCTGCCCGTAGCACGACGACTGCACCGGGTGCAGGTACACCCCCATCCACCCCCACTTGCCCTCGACCAGCACGGTGCCGTCGTCGCACACCGCCCGCACCACGGCCGTGTGGCTGACCTGGCCGCCGTCGTCGCGGTAGACGCAAGCGTCGCCGGCGGTCGGGGCGGTCACCACCGCGTACCCGTTGTCGGCGAGGATGGTGTCCACATCGTGGCCGCCCACCCCGTACCGCCCGCCGGTGAACACCCACCCGTGACAGTTGCAGCCGTCGGACGGCGGCCCGCGGTGGATGACCTGGGTGCGACTGGGTAGGTCATTGAGGGTCAGGCTTTCGCTCCGCCGCAACTGTTCCGCCGTGCGCGGCGTCTCCGTCACCAGTACGGTCACCCGATTCCCCCGGTCGGTCCGAAAGGCCACCCCCGTCGCCGGGACGCCGTTCGGCCGCGTGATTCGCGCCACCATGTCTTCCATTTGCGCGTCGAGGGCGGCCGCTTCCGCCCGGTCGTACCGAACCGACTCGGCCCCCAGCACCCCGATGCCGACGGCCGCCGCCGCCGCCCAGCGGACGCGGGGGGAGCGGAAGAGGGCGGACGCGACCCGCCGCACTCGGCCGGAACTCGACAGCGAGAGCGCGCCAGCGAGTCCACCGCCGACGGCGACGATCTGCCACGTTTGGGTCGAGTCGAACAGGACGGCGACCCCAGTGGCCGCGGCCACTCCCACGAGGCCGACCGACAGTTGCCCGGTCCACCGCCGCGAACCGACCAGCGCGTTGCCCACCCCGGCGACGATCAGGCCGAGACCGGCGGACAGGGCGAGGACGAGTCGGGCGTTGTCGGTGGTGTCGAGCATGGCGGTCTCTGGCGCGGGTGTCGGTCATCCAACCCGGCGAAGTGTAGCTCGGTTCGCGTGAAGTCCGGGTGAGAGGGGGGATGAGAAATTCGTTGGAAAAGGCAGGGGTTTCTCATAACCGACGGCCGCGTCAGGCGGGGCGGACGTGGCGGACCATCTCCGGCCGAATCGCCACGAAGCCGGACCCTTCGGTCTCGATCTCCAACCCCTCGAAGCTCATCTCCCGCAACCGCCCGACCGTCGTGCCGCCGTCGGCCGCCGCGACGACCACTTGCCGGCCGAGCAGCCCGACCCGCCACTTCCAGTCGGCTTCCAGTCGCCCCAGATCGCCGGCCGACAGCCGGTGGTACTCGTCGTCGAGGTGCCGCACCACCGTCGCCAGCGCGGCGGCCGGGTCGATCCATCCGCCGGCGGCGACGGCCAAGGACGTGGCGTCGGGCAACCCGGCGGACTCGAAGTCGCTCGCCGACTGGTTCAGGTTCAACCCCAGGCCGACCACCGTGCCGAGTCCCTGTTCGATGAGGATGCCGCACACCTTCTTGCCGCCGAGTAGCAAGTCGTTCGGCCACTTGACGCGCGCTTGCAGCCCGGTGTGTTCGCGGATCGCCTCGGCCACCGCCACCGCCGCCAGCGCCGTCAGCACGACCGGCCGGCGGACGGCCACCGGCGGGAATAGCAGCACCGACATCAGCAGCGATGTGCCCGGCGGCGCGTCCCACACCCGGCCGTACTGCCCGCGGCCGGCCGTCTGCGCGGCGGCCGTCACCACGACGCCGGCGTTCTCCGGGTCCGCGGCGAGCACGGCGGCGGTGTCGTTGGTGGAGTCCAGCCGGTCGTACACGACCACCCGCCGGCCGACGTACCGGGTGTCGAACGACCACTCCTCACGCGGCGTTTTCATCCCGCCATTGTAAGGCGTTCGGCGGTTCGGTCGAAACCGTCGTTGACGCGGCGGGGCCGAGTCCAACACTGACCTTGCCCCCACTGCGCCGAGAACGCCCCGGAGTCACGGACATGCCCCGCGAGATCGTCCACGTCGGCCGGCGGATTCGTGTCGCCGTGGACACCACCACCGCCCCGGACGGCACCGTCATCACGCGGGACATGATCTTCCACCCCGGCGCGGTGGTGATCCTGCCCGTGCTCGACGCCGAGACTGTGGTTCTGCTGCGGAACCACCGCTTCGTGCTGAATGAGACGCTGTGGGAGTTGCCGGCCGGGACGGTGGAACCGAACGAGCCGTTGGAAGACCGCGCGCGGCGGGAGTTGCTGGAAGAGACCGGTTACACGGCCGCGAAGTGGCAATCCCTCGGCTACCTCTACGCCTCGCCGGGGGTGCTGGACGAGAAGTTGCACCTGTTCGTCGCCGAGGACCTGACGCCCGGCGAGATGCGACTGGAAGCCGATGAGAAGATCGAACCGAAGGTGGTGCCGTTCGCCGACGCCATCCGCATGTGCCTGAGTGGGGAAATCCGCGACGCGAAGACGATCACGGCGCTCCTGCTGTGGGAGAAGAGCCGAGAGCTGAGAGCCGAGAGCTGAGAGTTCGCTTGCCGCTGCTCACGGCTCTTCGCTCACGGCTCTCGCTCACTTGGCCATGCCGACTTCCTTGCCGTTCTCGACGAAGACCACCTTCTTCACCTTGTCCTTCGGCACCGCCACGATCAGCGGGGTGGAGAACTTCGCCGTCGTACTCTTGCCGGTCTCGACCTTGTACGTCACCGTCACGGTGTCGCCGTCGAGGAAGGCGGCCACATCGACGTACTTCGTGGTTGCGTCACCCCGGATGACAACCGCCGCGATGGCGCTCGTCTCGAAGGTGGCCTTCGTCACGGGGGTGCTCCTCTTCCCGTCCTTGCCCAGCCCTAACGGCGGTACGC
Source organism: Gemmatales bacterium (assembly GCA_038247725.1). Lineage (GTDB taxonomy): Bacteria > Planctomycetota > Planctomycetia > Gemmatales > Gemmataceae > JALHQU01. The sequence goes on along the minus strand of JBBRUO010000058.1, from coordinate 58 downwards.
TGCCGAACACCTTGTCGAAGGCGTCGAAGTCGGGCAGCAGGAGGAACGACGAGTCCCC
>JBBRUO010000057.1:0-16891 GCA_038247725.1 Gemmatales bacterium | reverse complement strand
TCCCGTCATCGTGCCGCTGGTTTTCTGTACTTGCGACCGCCCTCGACCTGAGGTCCGGTCCCCGACTGGATGGCTGTTCGTCGGAGCCGTCCTGGCCCCGCGTATCGGCGAAAGCGGTTCGCTCCGCAACCGGTGGCCGGGTGACGCCGCTTCACTCCCCCAACTTCGGCAAGTCGTCGAGCGAACTCAGCCCGAACAGCTCCAAAAACCGCGGGTTGGTGCCGTACTTGGTGCCGCCCTCGCCGACGCGTTCGACGGCCGCGATCAGGCCCAATCGCACCAGTTGCCGGACGACGCCGATCGAGTCCGCGCCGCGGAGCCCGTCCACGTCGGCGGTCGTCAGCGGTTGGCGGTAAGCAATCAGGCTGAGCGCGTCCAAGGTCGGCTGGCTCAACTGCGCCTCCTTCGGCCCGCCGTACAGCCTCTCGCGGAGCGCCCGGTACTGCGGCTTCACCATGAGCGCGAACCCGTCGCCCTGCTGTTGCACCGCGTACGGCCGATTCTGCCGGCGGTACTTGCGGCCGAGTTCGTCGATCAATTCGCGGACCCGCTCCGGTGTTAGCCCGCGCACGGCGGAACAAACCTTCTCCGCCGTCAGCGGCGGCCCGCCAACAAACAGCATGGCTTCGACGATCTGGAGCGGCGACGGCCACGCGCCGTTGCCACCTCATTCGTCCCGCCGTTCGCCCGAATATCGCGGACTGCGGGCGTCTGGCGACGTCCCTTCTCAGACGGACCGGACAGCACCGTCACGAGGACCGAAACCCCCGCCACGACCACGGCCGGGCGACCATGTCGCCGGCTCCGTCCTTGTACCCATCCCCCTCGGCGGCTAAGAAAACGGCAACGACTTCCCGCGCCCGAGCGACCGATGCCGCACTTCCCGCCGTTCGACGAGTTCGCCGAACTCGCCCAGACCCACACCGTCGTGCCCGTCTACCGCCGGCTGGTGGCCGACGCCCTCACCCCGGTGTTGGCCCTCCGCCGGATGACCGGCGGCGACTGGCGGTTCCTGTTCGAGAGCGTCGTCGGGGGCGAGCGGATCGGCCGCTACAGCATCCTCGGCGAGCGGCCGTTCCGCCGGTTCGAGGCGTTCGGCAACCGCGTCCGCGAGAAGGTGGGCGACGGCGAGTGGACCGAGGCCGAGCACGCCGACCCGTTGAAACTGCTGGAAGAGCGCGTCGCCGAGTACCGTGCCCCGAAGGTGCCCGGCATCCCCGCGTTCTGCGCCGCCGCCGTCGGGTTCATCGGGTACGACGCCGTGCGGTACGTCGAGAAGTTGCCGAACGCCCCGCCCGACGACCGTGGCATTCCGGACCTCTGCTTCGGCTTCTTCGGCGGCATCGTGGTGTTCGATCACATCAGCAAGACGCTGCTGGTGGTGGCCCACGTGCGGGTGCCGGAACTGGCCGCGCGGACCGCGCACGCCACTCTGGAGGACGCCTACGCCGACGCCTGCGGGTGGGTCGATGACACCGTGGCGCGGCTGGAACCGGCCGCCGACGACCGCGCCGCCTTGCGGTTGCAAGACATCCACGTCCCGGCGAGCTACACCGTGCCGGAGCGGTATACTTCCAACTTCACGCCGGAGAGCTGGCGGGCCATGATGGCGAAGGGGATCGAGTACATCCGCGCCGGCGACGTGTTCCAGTACGTCCCCAGCCAGCGGTTCCACGCCACGACCACGGCGAACTCGTTCGACATTTACCGCGCCCTGCGGGTCATTAACCCGTCGCCGTTCATGTTCTACCTGGACACCGGTTCCGTCACGCTGGTCGGCGCGTCGCCGGAGATCCTCTGCCGCGTCGAGAACGGCGAGATGACCGTCCGCCCGCTGGCCGGCACCCGCCGTCGCGGGGCCACCGCCGCCGAAGACGCGGCCCTCGCCGCCGAACTGCTGGCCGACCCGAAGGAGCGGGCCGAACACATCATGCTGGTGGACCTCGGCCGCAACGACATCGGCAAGGTGTGCGAACTCGGCAGCGTGCGGTTGGCGGACCTGATGACGGTCGAGCGGTACAGCCACGTCATGCACATCAGCAGCACCGTGACGGGCACCCTGAAGCCGGCGTTGACGGCGTTCGACGCGCTGCGGTCGGCGCTGCCGGCGGGCACCCTGAGCGGCGCGCCGAAGGTGCGGGCGATGGAGGTGATCGACGAGTTGGAGCCGCACCGCCGGGGGCCGTATGGCGGGGCCGTCGGGTATATCGACTTCGCCGGCAACATGGATACTTGCATCGCGTTACGCACACTTGTGATGCAAGGGCAAGACGTGTATATCCAGGCCGGCTGCGGGGTGGTCGCCGACAGCGACCCGGAGGCCGAATACGAGGAGACGGTGAACAAGGCGATGGGTCTGATGCGAGCGATCGAGGTGGCCGAGACACAGTTGGGGTGAGGGGAAACCGGCGTTAGCCGCCCGACCACTCCCCGGTTTGCAGGTACGCCACCACGACCCGGACGTTTTCATCCGCCGCTTCCCGACCGGCGTCATCGTCCTTGCCGTCCCTCAACCGCCACGGGTAGGCCGCTTCGACCCTCAACGAAAGCGTTTCTGGGTTCAGCAGACCGAGGTCGCACATGGCCCGGAGGTCCTCCTGATCCTTCAGCGAAAACCGCTTCAACTTCGTGACTGCAAAGTCGTGGTCTTCGAGGTGGAACAGCCGAATCACATTCCATCGCTCCGAAACTTCGGTCGCGCGCTTGTAACTCCCTCCCGCTACAGGGGGAAGTGCCGCGGGCACCACTTCGAGATAAAGTCCGAACTCGGTCGCGTTCTGACTGCCTCGGCCGAACAACCGAACAGCCTCCTCAACAAGCCTTTAGTCCTGCCGCGGCCGGACCACGTCCACATCTTCGGTGGTGGACTGGAATCCATGTTTCCACACCAAGGCGGACCGCCCAATGTGGTACAGGTCGAGGCGCTCCCCCATCGCGAAGGGCACGAGCGCGGCGTCCACCGCATTCAAGAACCGAACGATACGGTCCTTCATACGGTGTCCTCGTCCGGGTCGCTCTCGGCGAGGTCTCGCGCCCGCGCGAGGAAGTTCATCATCGTCCCGCCGTAAGTGATGTTCCAGCGCCGCCACAAGGGCGAGGCGCGACCGGGACCGGGGTGGCCCAAGTCATCCGGTTCGGCGGGCTTCGTCACCCGCTTCACAATCTTCTCGAGTATTTCGGGCGCGCGGAGCGGAATGGGGAATGTGTTCAACCGCCCCAACCCCAACGTGACTTGAGACAGCCATGCGAGCCGCCCGCGCACCCGCCGGTCGTGCGAATCCGCGTAGGCCAGGGCCAACCCGGCGTTCAGTTTCTGTCGCGCGAGGACGAACGGCATCGCGTCGATCAAGCGGGTTTCCGGACTGTCACCCGCGAGCGCGAGGGCGATGACTTGCTCGGGACGACGGAATGCCCCCGGCACCTCCGCGCCCGCGACCACATAATCCCGGATGCCGAGGTGATGGAGTTCAAAGGCGATCCCCTTGTGGCCAAACGCCGGCCGCGTTTTCCCGTCCAGAAATCGCTGAAGCGGTACGCGGAGTACCTGAGCGAGGCACAGTACCTCATCCCAATTGGGCGAATATAGTCCAGCCTCCATCCGTAGGATTTTAATACGATTAATTCCGGATTGTCTGGCGAGTGCAGACTGCGTCAATCCGGCTTTAACCCTCTCCCTGGTTAGATTTGCGCCGAAATGAGAGGATCGATGGGGTGGCACGGGGAAGCTCTATGACTGTTCCAGAGAGAACAAAATGTTCTCCTATGAACAAGCTACCCGCTAACAGGACCGTACTCAAGTCGAAAGGAAAATGGGGCGTCGTCACCGCAGCGAATCCAGAATCTTCATCCGCATGGCGCTCAGGGCCGGGACCAGTCCGCCGAGGCGGCCCATCACCAGGGTGAACAGCATTCCCATCGCGGCCACCTGCGAATCGACGGTGATCTTCAAGGCGATGCTCTTGCCGCCCGGCCCGCCGCCACCCCCGCTCAGGGTACTCGTGGACTGCCGGCCGTCGGCGACCAGCCACGCCAAGAACACCCCCAGCGCCCCGCCCATGATGGCGATGGCCAGGGACTCCAACAGGAACGACACCATCACCTGCCAGCGTTTAAAGCCGAGCAACCGCAGCACGCCGATATCCTTGATCCGCTGAGCGATGCTGGCGAACATGGTGGTCATCATGCCGAACACCCCGCCGATGGCCATCACCACGCAGACGATGACGATGGCGGTCAGGAAGGTGTTGTTCGTCTTGGTCAGTTCGGCGTAGTAGTCCGGCTCGCTGAACGCCCGGAACTTCTGTTGGGTGTACTTCTGCGTCAGCCAGTTGGCGAAGATGCGGGACGCCTCCAGGGTGTCGGCCTCGGTCCGCATCACCAGCGTCGTGTACTTCTCCTTGCCGAACGGCTTGTAGATGAGGTTGATCCGCGGGGCCCAGATTTCCGAGCCGAACGTGGTCCCCTCGGAGTTCATCACCCCGACCACCACCCACGTCATGTCGCCGAGGGAGAACTCGTCGCCGACTGTCAGCCGCACCTTGCCCACGTCCGGGCCGAGGGTGGCGGCGATGCCGTCGCCCAGCACGCACTCGATCCGCCGCTGGTTGTCCACGCCGGCCTGGGTGAACCACCGCCCGCCGGGGTACAGTTGGATGTTGTGGACTTGTGCCGCGATCTCGGCGTCGTCGTGGGTCCGCAGTTGGACGAACCGGCGGCGGGGCGGGTCGGTGTTCGGCACCGGCATGTTGATGCTGTAGTAGGTCTCCCGGCTGGCCAGTGCCCTCGGCTTCCCGTCCCGCTGAATCTGCTTGATCCGCAACGGCGGGATGGCCCGCCACAACGTATTGCCGGCGTCGTCCAGGAGGGGCTTCCCGGCCGCGTCGAAGAGTTGCTCCTCGTCGGCCGCCGCCCGCTCGACGTTGTCCAGGTCGCCGTACCCCAGGTTGCTGAAGATCTCGTCCGTCGCCCCGTCGCTCAGGCAGAACACGTTGCCCGGCACCCCGCTACTCTCGGTCAGTTGGTTCATCCCGTTCACGAACGCCAGGAGGAAGACCAGCAGGCAGATGACGGCGGTGAACGACACGCCGGTCATCAGGTTCGTCTTCCACCGCACGCGGACGTTCCGCAGGTTGTACGCCAGCGGCACGTTCCCGATGAGCAGCAACACGCCGAGGTCGAGGAAGTAGACGCCGAGGATGACGAACGGCCAGTGCTGGACCATCGCCGGCGGCAGTTTGGTGTGCAGCGGGGTCGTCCAGAACGCCCGCTGGTCGGAGGTCATCGCGGCGAGCGCCTCCTTCTTCTGCGGCTCCGGCCCGAGCAGGAAGTCCGGGGCTGGCAGGAACGTGCGGGCGACCACGGCGAACGACCCCCGCTCGGCCAGCGGCAACCGGGAAACGGTCTCCACCGAGATGGCGAGGAGGCCGAGTAACACCGTCAACCCGAGGGCCAGCGACGTGATGCGGCGGAGGGTGCGGCGGAGCCACGACTGCCGCCCGCTCACGGCGTCGGTCAGGACCGTCTCCTGGCTGTCAAATGCCGGGAACGCCAGCAGCAGCGCCGAGAGCGGCAGCAGCGACAGGCCGAGGATGAACACCGTGCCGACCGCCGCGAACACCCGCTTCGCGGTGTTCCACAGACGGCCGGGGATGCTCAGCAGGAAGCGGATGAGGAACATGGGGAGCATCTTCTCTGGTCCCCCTCTCCCGCCAGGGGAGAGGGGAATAAAACATCTACGCCACCTGCGCGAACACCTCGGACACTTTCACCTTGCTCGCACTGCGGCTCGGCAGGAAGGAGCCGATTAGGCCGACCGCGATGCCCAACAGCGGGCCGTACAGCAGGATCCACTCGGACATTTTGAAGGAGTCGAAGAAGGCGAACTTCACCCCCACCGCCTTCGTCAACTTGGTGATGACCAGCGGCAGGAAGTACACGCTCCACGTCGCCAGCATGCCCCCATACACGCCGATCAGCACCGACTCGGACACCACCATCGCTTGCACCTGTCGCGGCTGGAAGCCTAACACTTTCAACACCGCCATCTCCGAGCGGCGCTCGCGCACGCCAATCGTGATGGTGATGCCGATGACCAGGCACATGATACACACGATGGCCGGCATGATGATGAACTTCATGCCCCAGAAGATGTCCTTGTACGGCTCCAGGAAGCTGCCCACGGCGGCCGAGAAGGTCTCCATCTTGGCGGCCGGGGCGCTGAACGACTCGGCCTGATTGACGACGGCCGACAGCCGCTCGAACGCCTCTTTGCTGGGCATCCGCACCCACACCAGATTCAGACAGCGGTCGGCGTTCGGGTGCGGCTCCCGCTTGCGGACGAGGTAGTCGTCCAGTTTGGCGATCAGGTAGCGGTACTGCATGGCCGCCCCGTTGCCGAGCCGGCTGCCGGCCGGGAACGAGCCGACGATCTTGCACTCGAACTCCAAATCCTTGTAGTTGGTGCTGGTGAACTTGATCTCATCCCCCACCCGCTTGTTCATGACCTTCAACTTGTCCTCGCCGATGATGATGTAGCGGATGTCCTGCTTCACCACATCCACCAGCGTCAACAAGTCGTCCCAGCTTTCCTCGCCGAGGTCTTCCTTGTTCAGCCCCTGTTCGGACATCATGCCCGACGGGATCACGTCCGGATCCAGAGCGAACAGGAAGAAGTTGTTCTCCGGGCTGAACTTGGTCGGGTCCAGGGTGGCCCCGACAAAACTCCACGTCATGAAGCTCTGGTCAATGTCGGCCGGCTGGTATTGTTTCGGCAACTTGTCGCGGATGATGTCCTTCAACTGGCGGGCGTACCCCGGCGGCATCTGGCTGGGGATGCTGAACTTCTCCGTCAGGAGGACCATCTGCTGGCCTTCCTTCTCGGCGGTGAAGTCGCCGAGGAAGGTGACGATGCCGTAGATGAAGGTGAGCATGCCGGTGAGGACGAAGAGCGCGATGTAGGTGAGCGCCGTGCGCAACAAGTTCCGCCGCAGGCTACGGAAGACGAGGCCGGCCAACTTGCTCCACTTGCCGACCGGGTCGGGCAGGTTGTTGGTGCCTTTCAACCCCAGGTTCATCAGCGACAGCGCGCCGAAGAACACCGGCAGCGACAGCACGGCCAGGAAGGTGAGGAACATCAAGATGCCGATCATGAACAGAAAGCCGTACAGGGCCACCTGCATGAGGGAGAAGTCGGGCGGGCCGCCGAAGCCGGCCATCGCGGAAGCGTCGGGGGTCATGGGGGGAATCTGAGGGTTAAGGGTGTGGGGGATTGGGTTGGGCAAGAAGCCCCCCACCCCTAACCCCCTCCCGCCAGGGGAGGGGGGAACCAGCAAAGCCACAATCCTCTCCCACCAGCGGGAGAGGGGAACGAAGACTACACCACGGCCGGTTCCAACCGCACCGGGCTGTCGGCCACGTCGTCCACCACGCGGCCCTTCTCCAGGTGAACGATCCGCTGGGCGCGGCCGGCGGCCGTCGGGTCGTGCGTCACCATGATGATCGTCTTGCCCAACTCCGACCGCAGCAGGTTCAGCAAATTCAGCGCATTGTCGGCGGACTTCGAATCGAGCGCCCCGGTCGGCTCGTCGCACACCACGATGGTGGGGTCGGTCACGATGGCCCGCGCGATGCCGACCCGCTGGCACTGGCCGCCGCTCAGCATGCCGGGGCGGTGGTCCATGCGGTCGGCGAGGCCGACGATCTCCATCGCGTTATTCACCTGCTTCCGCCGCTCGTCCTTGCTCATGGGCAGCAGCAGTAACGGCAGTTCGACGTTCTCGTAGGCCGTCAGCACTGGTAGCAGGTTGTAGAACTGGAAGACGAAGCCGACGTTCCGCGTCCGCCAGCGGGCGAGTTGGCTTTCGGACATGTCGGAGATCACTTGGTCGCCGATGCGGATGCGGCCGGAGGTGGTTGCGTCCAGCCCGGCGATCAGGTTCAACAGGGTCGTCTTGCCCGACCCGGACGGCCCCATGAGCGCGACGAACTCGCCCTCCTCCACGTCCAGATTCAAGTCCACGAGCACCCGGATCGGCTCCGGCGACTCGGGGTTGAACGTCTTGCACAGGTCGCGGACTTCGACGATGGCCATGAGCGGCGCCCAGGAGACAGGAGAAAGAGGGCAGGAATCAGATCACCACGGCTTCACCGCGGAGCGGTGCCGGATTGTAGCCAGGGGTGAACCCCCTGGTACGCTTCAACATCAGTCTTCCTTTCGCGGCTTGGCGACATCCGCCAAGAACGTGACGACGGCCCCCATGTCCGGCTTCAGGTAGGTGCCGGGGGTTTCGCCGGCGGGCAGTTTCACCTTCACCCGCAGGTTGATGGTGTTGTCGGCCCGGTTGGCGATGGGCATGATGCGGTCGATCTGGCCCTCGTATTCGCGGTCCTGGAAGGCGTCGGGGACGATGCGGCACTTCTGCCCCACCTTCAGTTTCGAGATGTCCCGCTCGGCGATCTTCAGGTCGATCTCCGGGTCGGACAGGTCGGCCATGTCGCACACCCCGCCGCCGCCGCTGAACGCCATCGGGTTGACCAGGTTGCCGAGTTCGGCCTTCTTGGTGAGTACGGTGCCGGTGATGGGGGCCTTGATGGTGCAGTTGCCCAGCCGCCACTCGGCGTTGGTCAGGCGGGCCTTGGCGGCCGTCACGTCGGCCTTGGCCGCCAGCACGTCGGCTTCGAGGGCCTTCATCCGCTCCGGCCGCGGGCCGGCGATGAGGATGTCCAGCGTCGCCTCGAGCCGCTGGACGCGGGCGGCCGCCGCCTTGTAATCCCCTTCCGCCTGCTGGACCTCGCGGCCGGCCACCGAGTTCGGGTCGCGGATGCCGAGGAACCGGTCGTAGTCCCGCTTCGCCCGCTGCTCGTTCGCCTTGGCCTCCTTCAACTCCTCCGACACCTGTCTGAGTTCGATCTTCCGCACCGACTCGGGGCTTTCCGCGTCCCGTCGGCTGTCGGCGGCGGCCAACCGCTGCTCGGCCCCGGCGACAGCCGCCATGGCCTCGGCGACGGCCGCCTTGTACGACGCCGGGTCGAGTACGGCCAGCGTGTCCCCTTCCTTGTACAGTTGCCCCTCGACCACGTTCAGTTCGATCACTTTCCCGCCCACGTCGATGGGGCTGACGGTGATCTGGCGGGACGGGATGACGTACCCCTTCACCACCAGTTGCACGGTGCCGGCGGGGGCCGATTTCGACGACCCGCCCGACGCCGTTCCGCCGGCGGACGGCCCGGCGGCGACGACGCCCCCCACCTCTCCCTCTTTCGGCGCGTTGCGGTATGTCCGCATGGCGACGCCGGCCCACGTCAGAGCCAGCGCCAGGCACAGGATCCAGGGCAGCCACGTCACGCCGCCGCCGCGACTCCCCTTCGCCCCGCCCGCGCCGAGGCGGAGTTTCTGAACGCGGTCGCGGAGTTCCCCGTTCGCCGATGGCAGGGGTGGCACCCGGTTGGCGCGGGGCGGATCGACGGTGGCGGTATCCAGTTCACTCATGACGGCACCTCGAACAGCGTTCCCAACAGACGGAGGCAGAGGTCGGTGACGGCCCGGCGGTCGAAAGCGTCCGGATCGACGGTGAGTTGCTCGGTCAACCCCTGGAACAGGGCCATGATGACCGACGCCACGGCGGCCGGGTTCGCCACCCCGCAGGCGGCCACGTCGGCGGCCACGTGCGCCCGCCACCCGGTGTTGACCTGGGCGAGTTTCGCCTTGAAATCCGGGCGGTGCCGCACCTGGGCCAGGAAGGCGTGGGCGAGCACCCGCAGGTCGGCGGTGTCGGTGCCACCGGTCGCCATCAGTTTATCCAGGGCGAACCGCACCCGCTCCAGCACCCGCCCCTCCCCCGGTGCGCCGAGGCCCGCCCGCGCGCCTTCGGCGATGGCCTCCTCGAACATCCGGGCCAGCATCCGGTCGAACACCGCCAACAAGATCCCCTCTTTCGTCCGGAAGTAGTACGTCAGTTGACCGCGGCTCATCTTCACCCGTTGTTCGATGCGGGCGAGGGATAATTTATGGATTCCCTCGGTGGCGATGATCTCCGTCGCGGCCGTCACGATCTCGTCCCGCCGCTTGCGGGCGGTGGCCGACTCGTGGCCGGTCCCGGACCCGCTTCCACTGGCCGATGACGCGGCACCGGCCCGGCGACGGGGCAAGCGAGTTCGTGGACCGGAGCGCGGGGACATGAGAATCCGAGTGTAGTCCGTTCGGTCTATTTCCGCACGCACTCTATGCTAGACTGACCGGTCTACGACCGGCAAGGCCAACTCGCCGAATTCCGCCAACTGGCTCAGTGGGTCGGGGTGGGCCACACCTTCACCGTGCCGTCTCCGTTGGCGGTCGCCAGGGTGCGGCCGTCCGGCGCGAACGCCACGCCAGTGCCGATGTCGCGGTGGCCCTGGTATTCGGCCTTCCGCGTCCCCGTCGCCGCGTCCCACACCTTGACGGTGTGGTCCTCGTGCGCGGTGGCGACCAAAGTGCCATCCGGACTGACGGCCACGGCCCGCGCCAGCCCGGCCCCCTCGAACGGAAGGGGCTTGGGCGTGCCGGTGGGAAGAGTCCAGGCGAGGAGGCCGGAGCCGCTGGCCGTCAGGAGGGTTCCGCCGTCGGGTGAGACGGCCATGCCGTTGACGTGGTGGTGCCCCGCCGAGAGCGTCTGGGTCGGTGTCGTGCCGGTCTTGCCCCAGATCAGGATGGTGCCGGTTTCGCCGGCCGCGATCACCCGGTTGCCGTCGCGGGTGAATGCGACGGCGTGGACGTGCTTCGGGTGCCCGGCGAGGGTGCGGAGCGGCTTCCGCGCGGTCACGTTCCACAGGTGGACCAACTTGTCCACCCCGCCCGCCGCGAGGGTGTTGCCGTCCGGTGAGAACGCCAGGCACTCGGTCGCCTTCGGCCCGACGTGCCACGTCGCCACGTCCGCGCCCGTGGTCCAGTCCCACAAGCGGACGAAGTGGTCCTGGCCGGCGGTCGCCAACAGATTCCCGGTGGGTGCGACGGCGAGGGCGCGAACCTTCCCGGTGTGCCCGGTCAGTGTGTGTCGGAGTTGGTACGTCTTGGCGTCCCACAGGCGAACGGTTTGGTCGTCCCCGGCGGACGCGATGACACTGCCGTCGGGCGAGTAGGCGACCGCGCGGACGACGCCGTCGTGCCCCCGCAGCGTGGCCAACTCGCGGCCGCCGGTGAGAAAAATGACGGCCAGCACCCCGCCCCCGACCAGCAAGCCGAGGGCGACGAGGATGAGGAAGCGATTGCGGGACATGGGTGGCCGATGGACAAGGGAAGACGGACGAGGACTTTGGCACCGGCGGCAAGGAAGAATCCCGGTCGAATTGAAGCGGTTCGGCCGTCTTCCGTGGCCTGACTCTCCCGAGTCGGGCCACGGAGACTGGTACGCCCGGCCGATCATTTTCCCGCTATTGCCCGACCCTTCACGGCTCAAAAATCCCCCAGCACCTCGCCGCCCGCGCGGGTGCCGAGGCCGGTCCAGGTGTCGGGGGCGATGGAGTTCCGGAGGAACCGCACGGAGCCGTCGCCGAACAGGGCGTTCACCCCGCCGGTGTGTGGGCTGCTGGGGTCTTCGACATGTTGGAACGGGTTGTTCGGCGTCCGGCCCTCGACCGCCTCGCCCGTCTGGAACAGCACCAGCGTCGGCGGCCCTTCCTCGTGGAACACCGGGTTGAGCGGCGGGTTCTCCGCCCCGGTGACGGCCCCCACCCAGGTGGTCATCGGCGACCGCTTGCTCCACCGCTCGGTCACGAACAGCGTGTTCGACGTGCCGTCGCTGATGTCCGCCATGCGGTACGCCACGTTCCGCAGGAACGAGCCGGTGTTGGTGTCGGGGAAGTCCGTGACCTCGAACGTGCCTCCGCAGGCGACGTAGTTGGCGAACGCCACCGGGACCAGCGGGCCGGACGCCGACACGGCGGTGAACGTGTCCCCGCCGGCCGGGGCGTCGGACGGGCAGCGGTACACCTTCAGCGGGGTGACGCGGACGGCGGCGTGTGCCGGGGCCAGGATGTCGGCGGCCGGGTTGATCTGGCGGTGCAGGTTATCTTGCTCCACGTACGGCAGCAGTTCGGCCGCCCACCCCCACCCCGGCCCCAGGCCGTCGCCGTCCACGCCCGCCGCCCGCGAGGTGAACCCGGACGGGAACTTCTGATACCCGCTCTCGTGGTTGTGAAGGGCGAGGCCGATCTGCTTCAGGTTGTTCGTGCAGGTCATGCGGGCGGCGGCCTCGCGGACCTTCTGCACGGCCGGCAACAACAGGCCGATCAGGATGGCGATGATGGCGATCACCACCAGCAACTCGATCAGCGTGAACGCCCGGCGGTCGGTGGCACGGAATGTCATCGGGATCTCTCCGAGTGATAAAGACGTTTACCAAAGTAAAACGTCATGGACGACATGTCCAGAGAGAATTCCCGAGATTGCCCGACGGCCGTCACTGCGGGGCGGTCGCCGCCGGCGGTCGGGCCGCCGTCGGCTTCGGCGTGTTCAACTTGAACAACAGCGGCATCAGCACCACCAGGGTGGCGACGCCGCACACCACGGCGAACCCCAGGGCGTGCCCGGACCCGTACCGCAGCACCGGCCAGAAGGCGGCGAACCAGGCGACGAAGGCCAGCCCGTTCAGCCCCAGCGCGGCGATCACCGCCCCCCGGCTGGGCGCGTACACCGTGGCCGGGACCGCGCCGTCCAGGTACCGCGACCCGCCCTGTTCGGTGAACTGGTGGTTGCCGGCGTCCCCCAGCCGGGCGTAAGTGTTCGGCGTGGTCGGACTCAGGGCGGCGTCGAACCGCGACTTCCGCCCGTCGCCGTCGTCCACGAGCAGGGCGACGGTCAGGTAGCTGGTGGTGTTCAGCTCGTACTTGTTGCCGGACGGGTCCGCGAACACGGGCGGCTTGCTCCCCTCCTTCCGCTTGAACGGGACCGTCTCCTCGGCCCCCTCCGCCTTCCGCGGGTACCGCCGCACCGCCTCGAACGCCGTCACCTCCTTGGCCCCGACCGGGTTGAAGTCGAAGAAGGTGCCGTACTTGTTCTCGGAGTCGGCCCGCGTGTTCACGGAGGTCCACAGGATCAGGAACCCGCCGACGACCAGCCCGGCGACCAGCGCGCGAACGGGCAACTTCTCAGCCGGCTCGCTGTACAGGTACGCCTGGAAGAAGCGGGTGGTGCCCCAGAACGCCAGGGACAGGGCGGACACGAGCAGCAGGAACGTGAGGGCGAGGATCACGGCGGGCACTCCGGGACGCGGGGCAACAGGTGTGGGATGTCAGGATACAAGACCGCGCCGACGCGCGGGGCGCGGGACCGTGGACGGTCGTGAGGAATTCAAGTACTCTGATCGGTCTACCGGCCGCTGGCCCGCTTCCGGCGGCCGGGCCGTTCCCCCGACCGACCGCGCGCGGGGCCGCTCGCCGGCCGCCTCTCCCCGCGAACCGCCCGCGACCGACGGGTTTCTCGTGCCCACTCAGGACTCGCGGCCCACCATGCGACTGCCCTCTCCCGCCCGCCCGCGGAAGCCGCGCGGCTTTCCGTTCGTCCCGCTGCTATTGGTACTCGCCACCGTCGGGCTGTTCGGGGCCGCCCCAGCCTCCGGCGGGCTGCCGTTCGGCTGGCAACCGTTCCAGTTCGTCACCGACGCCGCCTTCCCGCTGATCGAGAAGGCCGGCCTCCTGGTCGCGCTGGCGATCGCCGTCGCGGGGCTGATCTACGCCTTCTTCCTTTCCAAGCAGGTGTACGCGAACGACACCGGCACGTCCGCCATGCAAGCGGTCGCCAAGGCCGTCCGCGACGGGGCGAATGCGTACCTGAGCCGGCAATTCAAAGTCGTTTTCATCCTGCTCGTCGTCCTCACCGGCCTGATCATCGCGGCGAAATGGCCGTGGCAGTTGGCGGACAGTTACGCGACGCACGACGAGCGGGTGGCCGTCACCCTCGGCCGCGGGGTCGCGTTCCTGATGGGCGCGATCTTCAGCGCCAGCGTCGGGTTCATCGGCATGAGGCTGGCCACGGCCGGCAACGTGCGGGTGGCGGCGGCGGCCAAGAAGGGGTTCGGCGAAGCCATGCGGCTGGCGTACAAGACGGGCACCGTCACCGGCATGTTCACCTGCGGGCTGGGGCTGCTCGGGGGCACGCTGAACCTGCTCTTCTTCGGCGAACTGGCCTACGAGACCCTACTCGGCTTCGGCTTCGGCGGGTCGCTCCTCGCGCTGTTCATGCGGGTCGGCGGCGGCATCTACACCAAGGCGGCGGACGTCGGCGCGGACCTGGTGGGCAAGATCGAAAAAGACATGCCGGAGGACGACCCCCGCAACGCCGCCACCATCGCCGACAACGTCGGCGACAACGTCGGCGACTGTGCCGGCATGGCGGCGGACGTGTTCGAGAGCTACGCCGTCACGATGGTCGCGGCGGTCATCCTCGGCTTCGCCGCCCTCGGCTTCAAGGGGATGATCTTCCCGCTACTGGTGATGGCCGTTGGCGTGGTCGGCAGCATGATCTCGACGGCGCTGGTGGGCAAGGGGATGACGACCGGCAACGCCACGACGGCGATGAAGAGCATCAACAGGGGGTTCTGGCGGTCGGCCGCCATCAGCGTCGTCGGCTTCTCGGCGGTCGGGTTCGTGTACCTGCGGTTCGACCCAGAGTACGTCGTCACCGTGGCCGTGGACCGCGGGATGTACAAGGACGCCGAGTTCCAGAAACGGCTCGGCTTGCCGCCGTTCGACGCGAAGGCGACGAGCGAGCAGTTGCGGGCGGCGCGGGAGTCCGGCGACACCGCCGCCGTCGAGCGGATTGACGCGCGGGTGCAGGACTACCGGTTCGCGGCCGCCGCGGCGTGGAAGGAGTCGCCGGCCCAGGGCGAGATGGCCGCGACGGACGAAGTGCAGGCGACCGCCGCCAAGTACACTTCCCTGCGGCCGGGCCTGGACATGTCGGCGGTGTTGTGCTGCTTCGTCGGCATCCTCCTGGCGGTCGCGCTGAACCGCTGCACGGAATACTGGACTAGCACCGACTACCAGCCGGTGAAGGACGTGGTGAAGGCGAGCCGTACCGGGCACGCGACGAACATCATCTCCGGGTTGGCCCTGGGGTACGAAAGCTCGGTGTGGGCGGCGCTCATCATCGCGTCGGCCATCCTCGGCTCGGTGATGGTGTTCTCCGGTACCGGCAACCTGCTGTTCATCGCCTACGGGGTGGCCCTGTGCGGCGTCGGCATGCTGACGCTCACCGGCGACACCATCAGCATGGACGTGTTCGGCCCGATCGCCGACAACGCCAACGGCATCGGCGAGATGGCCTTCAACCGCGACGACAACGGCAAGGACTTGCCCGCCGATCACCCGGAACGGTTGCCGGAAAGCGAGGTGAAGGCCACCCGGCAAATCCTGGCCGACCTGGACGCCGTGGGCAACACCACCAAGGCCATCACCAAGGGCATCGCCATCGGCTCGGCGGTGATCGCGGCCGTCAGCCTGTTCGCCAGCTTCATCGCCGTGCTCGTCACCGGGGCGGAGGAGAAGATCGGCCAACTGACGGTGGACGACTTCAAACGCGGGTCGTCCAACCTGACCGTCGCCGACCCGTTCGTGTTCATCGGCATGTTGATCGGCGGGGCGGTGCCGCTGCTGTTCAGCGCGATGACCATTCGCGCGGTCGGGCGGGCGGCGTTCCTCATCGTCAACGAGTGCCGCAAGCAGTTCCGCAACCCGGCCGTGATGAGCGGGGACGAGAAGCCGAACTACGGCCGCGTGGTGGACATCTGCACGAGTTCGGCCCAGAAGGAGTTGATCGGGCCGGGCCTGTTGGCCATCGGCGCGCCGCTGGTGGTCGGGTTCCTGCTGGGGCCGTACGCGCTGGGCGGGTTCCTGGCCGGGATGATCGTCGTCGGCCAACTGCTGGCGGTGTTCATGTCCAACGCCGGCGGGGCGTGGGACAACGCCAAGAAGATGGTCGAGGACGAACCCCGCACCGAGTTCGGCGGCAAGGGGAGCGACAAGCACAAGGCGGCCGTCACCGGGGACACCGTCGGCGACCCGCTCAAGGACACCGCCGGGCCGGCCATCAACCCGCTCATCAAGGTGATGAACATGGTCAGCCTGCTGGCGCTGCCGCTGGTCATCCGGCACAACGTCAAGGACGGCCCCGGCGACTGGAAGATCGGGGCGGCGGTGATCGCCGTCGCCGGGCTGGCGGTGGCGTGGGCGTGGTGGCAGTCCAAGCGGGAAAGCGCCGACGCGCGGGCGATGGACGCCGAACTGACGAGCGAAGCCGACGCCGCCGAAAGCAAGTGACGGCGGCGATTCGCCTATCGCGCCGACCCCCGCCCGGCTACAACTCGGCCGGGTGGCCCCGCGCGTTCGACCCCAGCCGGCGGCACATCCGCCGACGGCCGCGGCCGGTTGCCCACCCGAGGGCCGGTCATGCGCGTAGTGTCCGAATTCAAATCCTTCATCCTCCGCGGGAACGTGGTGGACTTGGCTGTCGGGGTGGTCATCGGGACGGCGTTCGGGACGATCGTTTCGTCGCTGGTGAGCGACATCTTCATGCCGGTCATCGGCCTGCTCACCAACGGGTACGACGTGTCCGGCCTCACGGTCGGTTACAAGGACGCGCAACTGCGGGTGGGCCGTTTCCTCCAGGCGGTCATCAACTTCCTCATCATCGGGTTCTGCCTCTTCGTCGTGGTGAAGGGGATGAACACGCTGCGGAAGAAGGAAGAACCGTCCCCCATCGAGCTAACGCCGTCCGAGAAATTGCTGATCGAGATCCGCGATGCCATTCAGGCCGGGAAATCGACCTGACGGCCCAATCCCGACGACGGAGGCCGGCTGTCGATTGAAGTGTTCCGCGCGCTCCGCGAGAGGTGCGGGTCTCTCGGATCCCCGCACCTCTCGC
>JBBRUO010000056.1:0-16952 GCA_038247725.1 Gemmatales bacterium | reverse complement strand
CCGGAAACCGCCGAATCGGGCGGCCCAACGGGCGCGCCGCGACGCTCGCACCGGTTCGCCCGGCGCGGGCGGTGCTGCAACCTGTGCCGGTCACGCGGGCGGGCGAACCGGCGGTTCCCGTCGGGCGTAGAACACGCTGTCGCCGGGTTGCTATTCGCCGCCCGATCCCGTAGGTCAATCCCGTCAGAAATAGCCCGAAATTCCGGAGACGATTCGATGCGTTCCACCCTCCTCGCCACCGCCTTCCTAATCGCCGTCGGCGGCCTGATGGCGCAAGACCCGAAGGCGAAGCAGCCGGACCCGAAAAAAGAGGTTCAGCCGGACCCGAAGGCGAAGCAGCCGGACCCGAAGACCCCGCCGCCGGCCCCGGCCGCGACGGCCAGCGATTTCTTCCCCGCCAAGAAGGGGACCAAGTGGACGTACAAGTACGCCGAGTCGGACGTGGTCATGGAGGTGAAGGACGCGGCCGGCGAAGTGAAAGTCGATACCCTGTCGAACGGCAAGGTGGTGGCGTCGGAGTCGCTCGTCCTGAAGGCGGACGGCATCTACCGCACCAAGATCAACAGTCTGGACATCACCCCGCCGCTGAAAATCCTTGAGCTGGAAGACAAAGGTGGGAAGTTGGTGCCCAAGGCCAAGGGCACCAAGTTGGCGGTGGACGTGAAGGTGCAGCAGGCCACGCTGAAAGGCGACTACGTGATCGGCGACACCGCCAAGGTGAAACTGCCCATCGGTGAAGTGGACGCGACCGTGGTCGAGGCCACCCTGAACATCGGCGGCACCCCCACCATCGTCACTTACTGGTTCGCCCCCGGCAAGGGGCAGGTGAAGGTGAGTTACTCCATCGCCGGCAACGTGCAGGCGATGGAACTGAAGACGTTCGAGGAAGGGAAGTAACTCTCCCGTCGCCGCCGACCGGACCCACGGTTCGCCGTGGGTTTTTTCGTGCCCCGTTCCTCGCCAGTCGGGTACGATACCACTCCGTCCTGCCTCCGGTGGAAGCCCCTCATGCGCCGTCTCGCCCTACTCGCCGGATTGCTCCTCCCCACTCTGGTCGCCGCCGCGGACCCCGCCGTCCGCTCCGACATCCGGTTCGCGTCCGACGACGCCAAGGCCGGCGTGCCGGAGGTGTTCCGCCTGGCCCCGCACACATTTGCGGCCGAAGTGTCGCCGAAGTTCGACCTCGTTCAGTCGGGCGTCGAAGTGCTGTCCGTCACGTTCCCGTCGCCGGTGACGTCGCCAGACGAGGCGAACAACACGGTCCACGCCGAGTTCTTCCGCCCGAAGTCCGCCGGCAAACACCCGACCGTGCTCGTCCTCGACATCTTGCAGGGCAACCAGTTGGTCGCCCGCTCGCAGGCGCTGTGGCTGGCCCAGCACGATGTCGCCGCGCTGGTCGTGTACATGGCCTACTATGGGCCCCGCCGACCGCCCGGCAGCACCGAGCGGATGCTGTCGCCGGACCTGACGAAGTCGGTGGCGAACGTGAAACAGACGGTGCTGGACTGCCGCCGCGCGACGGCCTGGCTGGTCTCTCGCGACGACGTGGACTCGGAGCGGCTGGGGGTTCTCGGCACCAGTCTGGGCAGCTTCATCGGCGGACTCGTCGCGGCGGCCGAGCCGAAGATGTCACGGGCCTGTCTGCTGTTGGGCGGCGGCGGGCTGGTGGACTCGTTCGCCGACCACCCGAAAGCCACCCTCGTCGTCAAGGCGCTGTCGCTGATCGGCCTCACCCGCGACAAGCTGAAGGCGATCATCGACCCGGTCGATCCGCTCACCTACGCCGCCGCACTGAGCCGGAAGAAGTTGCTGCTCGTCGCCGCCAGCCGGGACGACGTGGTGCCGCCCATCGCCATGACCCGCTTGTGGGAGGCGACGGCTCGCCCGAAGATCGTCTGGATCGACGCCACCCACGTCGGGGCGGCGGTCCACTTGTTCCCGATGATGCGGGCGGTGACGGAGCACATGACGAAGTGACGCGCGAACCCGCGGCGACGGCCCGCGTCCTGTCTCCGGATTCCATTGGAGTTCACGGAGGTCCGGAATGCCGGCCGATCCCGACAAGCGGATGCTTCGCAAGTTGAAGTCCGCGATCAAGAAGCGGGGCAACAAGCACCGCCGCGCGCGGCTGAAGCAGGCCATCGCCGACAACCCGGAGGAAGCCGCGCACGCCGAGGAAGACCTCGGCCGGCACCGCTCCGCCGGGATGAACGGCCTCGATAATGACAGCACCCGAAAGCGGGACGAGGAGTGAGTCCGTCACCCCACTTTCGCGCGGTAGAAGCGGTTGGCGAACAGCCCTTCGGCGGCGAACAAGAACAGCACCAGGATCAGCAGCCACGGGAATAACGCGACCGGTTGCCCGGTGCGGGTGGTGATGAGCGTCTTGAGGTCGGCGTTCTTCCCGACCGGCAACACCGAGTCCGGCCCGAACAGCCCGGTGATCGCCTCCTCCGGCACCTTCTCCAACACGCTCTCCTCGGCCGGCACGTTCAGCGCGAACCGCTGGTCCCATTTGCGATCTTCCGTGCGGACGGTGTACACGCCGGCGGTCAGCGTCGTCGGCCGTGTCACCCGCAAGTCGGCCTGATTCGCACCGATCTCCGGCTTCGCGTCCCGGCCGACCACGCCCGGCCCTTCGACGACGATGACGCGGGCCGTGACCCCGTCGGACTTCGGCAGCGGCACCGTCACGTCTTGCCCGGCGGTGTAGTTGAAGACGGCGTCCTCCGGGCTGCCCACCAGATACCGGGCGATGAGGTTCGGGAACACCGTCGGCCACGTCGTCGTGAACGACCAGTAGTCGTTCCACCAATCCTTCTCGGCTTTCGGCGGGTCATCCAGGCGGGTGGTCAGCAGCAGCACCTTCCCCGCGCCGACGGCGCGTTCCAGGAGGGCCGGCGACCGCTTGGCTGGGTCGTCGGCGTCGTCGTAGTTCACCACGGTCGTCGCGGTGGGGAGTTTCTCCACTTCCCAGTACCGCCACGCCCGGCGGGGGTTGTTGATGACGTCCACGTTGCCCCGCCGCCGCCAGTCGCGGAACGGCGCAAGGAACGGGTGCATCAAGTCGCGGTCGTCGTCCACTTTCCAGGTCACCCCGCGGGTGCGGTCGTCCGTCGCGTCGGGCCGCTTCGGTTCGGATCGCCAGTCCCGCCGCTCCTGCGTCAGGGTCGCCGGCAGTACGTCGATGGCCTCGTTGTACGCCCGCACGGTGTCCGGACTCCACGCCGGCGGGGCGATGAACACCTTCCCCCCCGCCTCGGCGTAGGCCTTCACCGCCCGCCACAGTTCGGCCGACGGCTGGCCCACCGAAATCAGGCACACCGCCTCGTACCCCTCGAACCTGGGCACCGGGTCGGGCTTCACCACCGTCGTCTCGAACTCTTGCTTGCCGGAGTTGTGCGACAGTTGCCAGAAGCGGACCGCCTCCGGGTCGTCGGCGATGGTGAGGATCTTCCGCTTCTCGGCCACGGCGAAGACGACGTGGCGGACGTTATCGGCCGAGAGGTTGTCGTCGCGGATCTTCACGACCGCCGAGTGGAAGCCGGGCGTGAGGTTTCTGTAGGTGAACGTCACCGCCTGCTGGCCGCCGGCCGGGACGGACACCTCCTTACGGTCGGGCTGGGCCGCGTCGTCCAGGGCGCACGACACCTCGGCGGACGGCACCGCCGCGCCGTCGGCCCGCACGGTGACGGTCAGGACCGCCTCGGCGGCGGCGGAGATCAGTTGCGGGGAAATGGCCACGGCCGTGACGGCCACGTTGACGGCCGTGTCAGTGCCCACGTCGAAGAACAGGTGGACGGGGGCCGGGGTGGCCACCGCGTCGCGGGCCTTCTTCAAGTCCTCGACGCGGTTCGCATCCCAACTGCCGCTCGCCCGGTCGCCGAACACGGCCAGCACGCGGGGCAGGCGGTTCTCCGGTTCCGTCCCCTCGTCGTCGGCGGTCGCGAACAGTTGGTACGCGGCGGCCAACACCGACGTGAGCGGCGGGGCGAACCCGGCCGGCTCTTTCAGTGCGTCGAGCCGCCGCTTGGCGTCGCCGACCGTCGGTTCCCACACCCCGTACACGTCGTTGGCGTCCAGCACCGCCACCCGCGACCCAGTCGGCAACTCGGCGAGGAACTCGTTCGCCCGCCGCTTGGCATCGTCCAATCGGGTGACCCCACTGACCGCGTACCCCATACCGGCACTGGTATCGATGACCAGAACGGCGGCGACCGGCTGATCGTCGGACAGGTCCAACGCCGACCCGTCGAGCTTCGGCTGCCAGAGGGTGAGGGCGAACAGGGCGATGAGGATCACGCGGGCGAGCAGGAGCAGCAGGTGCCGCAGCCGCATCTTCCGCTGGTTGGTCCGCTGCTTCTGCACGAGGAAGCGGATGGCGGGGAAGAGGAGCTTTTTCGGCTCCTGCTTCATGATGAGGTGTAACAGGATGGGCAGGCCGGCGAGGGCCGCCCCGGCGATCAGGATCGGGTGCATGTCCGAATTGTAGCAACGGCGGCGGGGAACGGAGCGGTCGCGGCGTTACTCCGGTCGCGCCGGGCGAACCGCGCCGGGGGGCGGGAAGTTCACCCGCGTCCGGCGGAATCCCTTGATCCGAACCGCGCGGACGGCTATGGTCGGGATACCGACTTTCCCGATCCGCCCGGAGTCCGGCCGATGACACTCCCGTTCGTCTCCCGATTCCGCCGCCGACTCGCCGTCGCGGCGCTGGCGATCGGCACCGCCTTGGTCGGGTCCGCGTTCGCCGCCGACCCGCCGGAAAACCCGATTCGCGTGGTGGACGCCGAGGCGCTGCCGCTCGACCGGGCCGGCGTCTGGACGCTCCACTTCGCCTACGCCCCGCCTCGCATCGCCAAAGTGAAGGTGCCCGGCGAGAAGGGCGAAAAGGTCGTGTGGTACATGCTGTATCAGGTGTACAACAAAACAGATACGCCCCGCACGTTCATCCCCGAGTTCGAGTTGGTGACCAAGGACGAGGACGGGCCGCGCGGTAAGTTCCTCGACGGCGCGCAGCCGAGCGTGGTGGACGCCATCCGCAAGATCGAAGACCCGACCGGCGTGCTCGACATCCAGACCTCGGTGTCCATCTCGAAGAAGAAGATCCCGCTCACCCCGCCCGAACTCCCGTTCCCGACCGTCCGCAGCGTGTACGGCCTCGCCGTGTGGCTGGACGTGCCGGCACTGGAGGCGAACATCAACAACTTCAGTGTCTACGTCTACGGTTTGTCGAACGGCCTGATGGTGAAGGGCACCCGCAACGACCCGCAGATGGTGATTAGCCGGAAGGCGCTCCAACTCGACTTCCGTCGGCCGACGGACGCGGTGCGGAACCAGGCGTTCGACATTCGTGTGTTCGAGAATAACGGCCTGGGTGCCGAGAAGTGGCTGTACATCGCCGGCCCGCCGAAGAAGAATGACCCGCTGAAGTGAGAGAGTCGGGTCGCTCGCGCCCCGCACCCGCCGTGATTCGGCGGGTGCTTCTCGTTTGAAGCCGCTTCTATAAATCAGTGCGTAACCGCAATCCGCCCCATCCGCGAGTTCACCATGAGCGACCTCCTCGAATACCGTCCCGGCCTGGAAAACGTCCCGGCGGCGAAATCGGCCGTTAGCGAGATCGACGGCAAGCGGGCGGTTCTCGAGTACCGCGGCATCCCCGTCGAGACGCTGGCCAAGGAGTCGTGCTTCGAGGAGACGGCGTGGCTGTTGCTCAAGGGAGAACTTCCGACCCAGCGGCAACTGGCCGACTTCGACCACGACCTGCGGCAGAAGCGGGCCATTCACTTCCGCCTGAAGGACCTCATCAAGTGCTTCCCAGCCGACGGCCACCCGATGGACGCCTTGCAAGCGGCGACCGCCGCGCTGGGCACCTTTTACCCGCAGCGGAACGTGAGCGACGACGCCGCGAATTGGGACGCGTCCGTTCGCATCACGGCCGCCCTGCCGACGCTGGTCGCTGCCTTCGCCCGCGTTCGCCGGGGTGAGGAAATCCTCGACCCCCGCCCGGACCTCGACCACGCCGCGAACCTGTACTACATGCTGTTCGGCAAGGAGCCGACGCAGGCGGTGCGGAAGGTGTTGGACGCCTGCCTCGTGCTGCACGCCGAACACACGATGAACGCCAGTACGTTCACCGCCCGCGTCACCGGCTCGACCCTGGCCAGCCCCTACGCCAGCATCTCGTCGGCCATCGGCTCGCTGTCGGGCCCGCTTCACGGCGGGGCGAACGAGGAGTGCCTGAACCAGTTGGAGCAGATCGGCGGTCCGGAGAACGTCAAGAAGTGGCTGGACGAGAAGCTCGCCGCCAACCCGAAGTTCAAGGTGATGGGCCTCGGCCACCGCGTCTACAAGGTGAAAGACCCCCGCGCGACGGTGCTCCAGGAGTTCGCCGAACACGTGTTCGCCGAGACCAGCCGGCCGAAGAACTACGAGACGGCGCTGGAGTTGGAGCGCGTCACCGCCGGCATCTACGGGGCGAAGGGCGTCTACCCGAACGTGGACTTCTACAGCGGCGTGGTGTACCAGGCGCTGGGCATCCCGACGGACGTGTTCACCCCGATCTTCGCCGTCGGCCGCGTCGTCGGCTGGCTGGCCCACTGGTTGGAACAGCTCCAGGGGAACAAGATCTTCCGCCCGGAGCAGATCTTCACCGGCAAGCAAGAAGCCAAGTACGTCCCGCTCGACAAGCGGCCGTAACCGCGAACCGAACACCGGCGGTCGCTATCTTGAACAGCAACGCTCGTGCGTTGCTGTTCCCATTTCCCGAGATCCCCCATGCTCGACGCCGGTTTCATCCGCGAACATCTCGCCGCCGTGAAGGCGAACTGCGCCAACCGCAACGTCACCGCCGACGTGGACGCCATCGTCACCCTCGACGACAAACGGAAGGCCGCCGTGCGGAGTTTCGACGAACTGAAGGCGAAACAGAACCAGCTCACTGAGCAGATCAAGGGGACGAAGGACAAGGATGCCCGCGAGAAACTGGTGGCCGAGAGTCGGGGGATGAAGGACCCACTGACCGCGTTGGAGGCCGACATTAAGAGGGTCGAGGCGGAGTTGGCGGCGGCGCTGAAGACGATCCCGAACATGACGCACCCGGCCGCGCCGGTCAGCAACGACCCGACCGGGAACGTCGTGGTCGCCGAGTTCGGCAGCAAACCCGCGTTCGACTTCAAGCCGAAGGACCACTACGACCTCATCCACTCGCTCGACATCGCCGACCTGGAAGCCGGGGCGAAGGTGGCCGGCCAGCGGTTCTACTTCCTGAAGAACGAAGGCGTGATGCTGGAACTGGCGCTGATTCAGTACGCCATGCAAACCCTGTTGAAGCACGGGTACACACCCGTCATCACCCCCGACCTGGCGCGGGTGGAAGTACTGGAAGGCATCGGCTTCATGCCCCGCGACAACGCCGAGACCCGGCAGGTGTACACCGTCGCCGACTCGGACCTCTGCCTCATCGCCACCGCCGAAATCACCCTCGGCGGGATGCACCAGAACCAGACCTTCGAGGAAGCGCAACTGCCGCTGAAGTACGTCGGCCTGTCGCACTGCTTCCGCACCGAGGCCGGGGCCGCCGGGCGAGACACGCGGGGGCTGTACCGCGTCCACCAGTTCACCAAAGTCGAGATGTTCGCCTTCTGCACACCGGAGCAGTCGGACGCCATCCACGAGGAAATCCGCGGCATCGAGGAGGAAATCTTCAACGGGTTGAAGGTGCCGTTCCACGTCATCGACACCTGCACCGGCGACCTCGGCGGGCCGGCGTACCGCAAGTATGACCTGGAAGCGTGGATGCCCGGCCGGGGCAACGGCGGCGACTACGGCGAGATCACCAGCACCTCGAACTGCACCGACTTCCAGGCCCGGCGGCTCGGCATCCGCTACCGGCCGACGGCGAAGAAAGGTGGCGGGTTGCCATATGTCCACACCCTGAACGGCACGGCGGTCGCCTGCACGCGGGCGATGATCGCCATCCTGGAGAACTACCAACAGGCCGACGGCTCGGTGGTGGTGCCGGAGGTGCTGCGGCCGTGGGTCGGCAAAGACGTGATCCAGCCGCGGGTGAAGAAGTGACGGGTCAGCCGAGAGGTACCTCGATGACCTCGAACAGTCGGAAGTCGGCGAACGTGGACCAGATCACGTCGATGAACTCCGGCGACCACTGCACCACCCGGTCGTACCACTCTGCCGTCAGCACCTCTGGCGCGGGCGGGACGGTGGGCAGCCGCGCGATCGCTTCAAAAGCATCCGTAAACGTCAGTCCATTTGGGAGGCACCCCGCTTCCTCTTCGTCCGGGGCCTGTAGCCACATCAGATCCACCTCAAGCGTGCCCCAGCAGAGCGCGAACGGGTTCACCTTGCGGCGCGCGGTTTCCCGCAGTTGCTTTTCGTGCAAGGCCGCCTGGAGTGGGTCGTTGAATGCGACCACCGGCCGCCTGGCCCCGAGGTTGCGCGCCGGCTCCGACCCGTCCAGGGCATATGTGCCGTGTTCGCCGCCGTAACTCTGCCGAAGCACGAGTTCGCAAGTCGCCGCTTTCTCCACCGGCCCTTGCACGACCAGCACTTGATGGAAACTGGGATATCTCGCTTCGTCCTCCTGTTCAACTCGGTCGAATTCCGCGCGGGTGCGGTCGTCCAGGACTTTCGTGGCCCGTCGGGCGTCCTTCGTCGAGTGGAACGCCTTCAAGATCAATCCGCCATCGTGCAACACATCCCAGCAATGACGCTCGGCTCCCGGCCATGGCACCACAACGTCCCGGACCACCACATGCACCGCCTTGCGGTCGTCCTCTTCCATCACGTCGAACGGCTTCAGCTTGTCGCACGCGGACCAGACGACTTCGCGTTGGCGGTCGGTGAAGGTGCGGTTATTCTTCACCCACCAGAAGACGTAGTTCGGGTTGGCCGTCAGGCTGGTCGGCGGCGGGGCGATGCCGTGGTCGAGCAGGTAATCGTGGAAGGCGAACGCCGGCAGGTTCGTCTGGTAGAACAGGCACGTGCCGCCGAGTTGGAACGGGTTCGTCGCGCGGCGGAACTCGGCCAGCCGCTTCGCGCAGTCGCCGAAGGCCGCTTCGGCCTTCGGAAACGTGGCGACGCGCTCGTGCTTCTCGGGAAGCACCCGCCGCACCCCGGCCGCGTCCGGCGGGGTGTACACCTGACCGCGGACGACGAACCGGTGCGGCGAGGACATGATGGCCTCAAGTAGGTCCGTGCCGCCGGCACGGACTCCGTTCGTGTCCGTCCCGGCGGGACGGACGTACTGAATCACACCGGCACTTCCTTGCCTTCCCGCGCGCTACGGATGAGCGCGTCCATCACCTTCAGGCTCTTCACCGCCTCGTCCGGGTTCGGCACCGGCTCCCGCTTCTCCCGCACCGCCGCCGCGAAGTCGTCCAGCATGTGAACCATCTGGTCTTCGCCCGGCGTGTCGATCTCCTCGATCTGCATTCCGAAGTCGCCGCTCTGCCGAATCACCTGGAACGTCGCCCGGTCGTCGGGGATCCACATGTTCGGCACGCGGACGACGTGTTCGGTGCCGACGATCTCCACCCACGTCCGCAGCGGGTGGGTGAAGCCGCAGTCGAAGTGGGCGGTGCGGCCGTCGGCGAACGTCCACACCCCGCTCATGGCCACGTCCACGCCGTTCACGAACGCGGCCTTGGCGTACACGCTCACCGGCTCCGCCTGCATCCACCAGCGGATGGCGTAGGTGGTGTAGCAGCCGACATCGAGCAGCCCGCCGCCGCCGGCCTCCGGTTGCATGCGGATGTTGCTGGTGGGCAAC
Source organism: Gemmatales bacterium (assembly GCA_038247725.1). GTDB lineage: Bacteria > Planctomycetota > Planctomycetia > Gemmatales > Gemmataceae > JALHQU01. Next base: position 7,165 of record JBBRUO010000056.1, on the reverse strand, counting down.
CCGTCCAGGTTGAACGTGAACGCGGCCACGACCTTCTTCACCTCGCCGATGGCCCCGCTGTCGAGGAACTTCCGCAGCTTGTGCGTCCGCGGGTGGTGCGGCCACATGAACCCGTCCATCAGTCGGACGCCCTTGACCCGGCAGTACGCGATCAGCTTTTCCGCGCTGGCGGCGTCGGTCGTCAGCGGCTTCTCGCACAGGATATGCTTGCCGGCATCGGCGGCCTTGCGGGTCCACTCGTCGTGCAGGACGTTCGGCAGCGGGATGTACACCGCGTCGATGTCCGGGTCGGCGAGCAGCGCCTCGTAGCTGCCGTACGGCTTGGCGATGTCGTCGGCCTTCGCGGCGGCGGCGGCCTTGTCGAAGCTGCGGCTGGCGATGGCGTCCAGGCTGGCGGTGGTGCTGGCTTTGAAGGCGGGGATCAACCGCTTATTGATGCCGGCCACGCCGAGGATGCCCCAGCGGAGTTTGGGAGGGGTCATGGGAAGTCCGGGGGAGGGATAAGCTGTCAGGATACGAACGGGGGGAGATGGGGCACCGGTGCGGAGGGCCGCGCGACGGACTTTGGGAGACGAGCACTGTTTTCGCTTGACCACGCTGGGCCATCCGGCGAACATTCCACAAGAAGCCGGGCAACGCGTCTGGCAATGCCGTCTTCAATATCAGCACGAGCGATTGGAAGATGCACTCCGTAGACATCTTCGTAACTGAAAACGAACACGGTCCCGGACGGCATGGTATTCAGTGGCAGTTTCCGGGCTTCATGGCGACTTGTATCGCGGTCGATCTCTCATTTGCACGGCAATTCACGGCTTTTGTCGCGGAGACACGCGCGAACACGACTTACAGGGACATCCCACTTGGCAAGGGACAGTACGAGTATATGCCCGAAAAGAGCCTCGATCTGTCGGATCGCTTTTTGGATTTGGAGTTTAAGGTCTGGGAACTGGGTGAGTGGGACCACGGATATTTGGTCCGTATTTCGCGCGGTCCAGATTTGTCAATTTCGTTTGAACTGCATGACAATGAACTTGACGATTTCCTTGCTGGGTTGGCGCAATTCGTTGAAATCTAACTGTGTGGTTTTGGCTGTCACCGAGACCGGTTCGGCCGTCATTCGGTCGGCCTGGATCGTGCCGGCGGGCGAAGACGCGCCGCGACTGACCACCTGTTACATTTTCACGGGTTGAGGGGATTCCAATGGCGATGCCAATCGAGCAGCTGGACACCGTGGCCGTCGCGACGGATCTGCCCGAGCACCGGCTGACCGCCGGCGAGGTCGGCGCGGTGGTCGAAGTATTCGGGAACGGGGAAGCATTCGAGGTCGAGTTCTGCGACCGCACCGGCGAGACTTACGGGTTGCACACGCTCCGGGCCGCGCAGTTGGTCTCGTTGCACAACCGCGGGCAGGCGTTCCGACTCCGTGCCCACGCGGCCTGAACCGACTCTCGGCGAGAGTCGGCCACCCTAGCTGTCGCTCCACTCGCCGCTAAACACCTCGGTGGCCGGGCCGGTCATGAAGACGGGTTGGTCGTCGCCGGCCCATTCCAGCTCGAGGTCGCCGCCGGGCAGGTGGGCGAGCAGCGTCCGCCCAGTGCGGCCGGTCAGCACGCCGGCGACGGCCACCGCACACGCCCCGGTCCCGCATGCCAGCGTGATGCCGCTGCCGCGTTCCCACGTTCGCATCTTCGCTTCGCTCGATGAGATCACCTGCACGAAGTGGACGTTCACCCGGCGGGGGAACGCGGGGTGCGTTTCGAGCTTCGGGCCGATGGTTTCCAGCGGAATCGCGTCCACGTCCGGGACGTAGATGACCGCGTGCGGGTTGCCCATGCTCACCACCGTGACCTCAACGGAACCGAAATCGCCGGTCAGCACGGCATTGATCGGCGGGTCGCCGGGCAGCGTCGTCGGGATGTCCGACGCTTGCAGGATCGGCTTGCCCATGTTCACTCGCACCGCGTCGGCCTTGCCGTCCTTCGCCGTCACGTCCACCGTCAGCACACCCCGGCCGGTCTCGATGGCGAGGGTCGGCTTGGTGGCGATGCCGTGGTCGTAGACGTACTTCGCCACGCACCGCAGGCCGTTGCCGCACATCTCGGACTCGGACCCGTCGGCGTTGAACATCCGCATGCGGGCGTCGGCGATCTCGGATTTGCCGATCAGAATCAGGCCATCGGAGCCGATGCCGAAGTGCCGGTCGGATACCTTGCGGGCGACTTCGGCCGGGTTCGCGGGGGTCGGGCCGTTGACGCAATCGACGTAAACGTAGTCGTTGCCGAGGCCGTGCATCTTCGTGAATCGCATGACTCGTCTCGCGCAGGTTGAACCGTCGTTGAACGGAATCGTGGCGGGCAAGGCAACCGGGCCTTCGATCTGCCATAATCACGGCATGGCCGCCAAACCCGCCCGCGCCATCGCCCTCGTCCGGTCGCCGACGACCGACGGCATCGGTGTGTTCCGCATCACCGTCGGGGCGAAGGCGCAATTCTACACGTTCAAGGAAATCCCGTGCGACATCGGCGGGCGCGGGTTCGTCGTCCACCGATTGGGGCTGGGCACGGTGTACCACGTCCGGGTGGGTGTGCCGGCGGATTCGTCGTGCGAGTGCCTCGGCTGGCTCCGTCACGACCACTGCAAGCACGTCCTCGGACTGAAAGCGCTGATCGCCCGCGCGCTGGTGTGAAGGGGCCGCTACGACTGCTTCCGCTGTTCGGCGGGGCCGTCGGCACGGGACAGGTTCATCGCCGAGTTCACCAGCCCGACGTGCGTGAACGCCTGGGGGAAGTTCCCCACCAGTCGCTTCGCCCGCGGGTCGTACTCCTCGGACAGCAGGCCGACATCGTTGCACAACCCGGTCAGTCGGTCGAACAGGTCGCGGGCCTTGTCGAAGTCGCCAGCCAGAGCGTAGTTGTCGGCCAGCCAGAACGTGCAGGGGAGGAACGCCCCCTCGCCGGGCGGCAACCCGTCCTCCGACTTCGCCGTGTCGTACCGCAAGACGAACCCGTCCCGCAGGAGGTGCTTCTCGACCGCCGCGACAGTTCCTTTCACCCGCGGGTCGTCGGGCGGCAAGAACCCGACCATCGGAATGACGAGCAGGCTGGCGTCGAGGTGCTGCGTGCCGAATGACTGAACGAAGCTCCCGCGGGCGGTGTCGAAGCCGTCTTCGCACACGCGCTCGTGGATGCGCTTTCGCACGGCTCGCCACTCGGTGAGGGGGGCATCGAGACCGAGTTTCTCAGCGGTCTTGATGGCCCGATCCAGGGCGACCCAGGCCATCACCTTCGAGTGGGTGAAGTGCTGGCGCTGGCCGCGGACTTCCCAGATGCCCTCGTCCGGTTGCTCCCACACCTCCACCACCCGCCGCACCAGCGCCCGTTGCAGGTTCCACCCGGCGGCCCCCGGTTTGAGTCCGGCGCGGGTGGCGTGGAACAGCGCGTCGCACACCTCACCGAACACGTCGAGTTGGAACTGCGAGTGGGCGGCGTTGCCGACGCGCACCGGCCGCGCCCCCTCGTACCCCGGCAGCCACGGTACTTCGTACTCGTCCAGCCGCCGCTCGCCGCCCACCCCGTACATGATCTGAGTCTGCTTGGGGTCGCCCGCGACCGCGCGGAGCAGCCAGTCGTCCCACGCCTTGGCCTCGGCCGTGTACCCGGCGTTGATGAGCGCGAGCAGGGTGAGGGTGGCGTCGCGGAGCCAGCAGAAACGGTAATCCCAGTTCCGCACCCCGCCGAGATGCTCCGGCAGGGAGGTGGTGGCGGCCGCCACCATACCGCCACTGGGGGCGTAGGTCAGGGCCTTCAGCGTGATGAGCGAGCGGAGGACCAACTCCTTCCGACAGCCGGTGTACTGGCACCGGCCGGACCACTCCTGCCACCACGAGAGTGTGCTCGCCAGGGCCTCCTCCGGGTTACTCACCGGCGGTGCCGAGTTGTACGACTGATGCCAGGTGAGGGTGAACGGGACTCTCTCGCCGGCCGAAACGGTGAACTCGGCGACGGTCGTCAGGTTCTCCCCGTGCGTCGGGACGGGGGTGCGGAGGTGGACGGCGTCCGGCCCCGCGATCGCCGTCACGCCGCCGTCGTCCCGTTGCACCCAGGGGACGACTTTCCCATAGTCGAACCGCAGCGCGAGGTCCATCCGCATCGGCACCGTTCCCCGCCGGCCTTCCACGATGCGGACGATGTCGGGGGCCTGCTGGCGGATCGGCATGAAGTCGGTGACCGCGACCGTCCCGCTGTCCGTCTCGAATTCGGTTTCCAGGACCAACGTGTCGCCGACGTACTTCCGCCGGGTGCGAGTGACAGCCGTCGCCGGCGCGACCCGCCAGCGGCCGTTCTCCGGGCCGCCGAGCAGCGCGGCGAAACAGGCGTCGGAGTCGAACCGGGGTAGGCACAGCCAGTCGATGGAGCCGTCGTTGCCGACGAGCGCGGCTGTTTGGCAGTCGCCGATGAGGGCGTAGTCTTCGATACGCAAGGCCATGGGGGTTCCCTTATTCGTTCGCGAGCCGGATCACGGTTTTCACGTCATTCTTGCCGTGGGTCAGCGCGTCCTTCCAGTCGGCGAGTGGCACCTGTCGGGTGATCAGCCGGGCGAGCCACGCCGGGTCGGCCTGGGCCAGTGTCTCGGCCGCCAACTCGTAGTGTCGCCGGTTGGCGTTCACCGACCCGAAGACGACATCGTTCTCGAGTACCATCGACTTGTTCAACGAGCCGAGGTCGGCGGGGATCGGTCGGCTGCCGGAGGAGATGCCGGTCAGGCAGGTGACGCACCCCGGCGGGGTGTTCGGGACGATGTCGAACAGCAGTTGCCCGACGCCGGTGCATTCGATCACGATGTCCGCCGCCTGGGCCAAGTCCTGCACCCCGTCGGTGTGGTAGTGCCCGCCGAGATCCTTCACCAGTTGCGGCTTCGGCCCGTCGGTGACGCGATCCAGGACGTGAACGGCGAGGCCCCTCTGCCGCCCCATGAGCGCCGCCAGCAGCCCGATGGGACCGGCCCCCGTGACCAGCACGCTGCGCGGTTCCCAGCGCGCCCGCCGGCCGATCCGCTCGATGTGTTCCCACGCTTTCGCCAGGACGCTGGCCGGTTCCATCAGCACCCCGAGATGCCCCAAGTGGGAGGCGACCTTGACGGCGTGGCCCGGACGGACCCGCCACCGCTCGGCGCAGAACCCGTTCACTTCCTTAATGCCGTGTTCGGTGTATTTCCCGTTGCGGCACATGTCCCACTCGCCGACCGCGCAGTTCGGACAGGGGACGGGGTCGGGCAGTCGGACGATCCCGGCGACGAGGTCTCCGGCGACCAACCCGCTATCGGCGTCGGCTTCCAGCACCCGACCGAGGGATTCGTGGCCGAGGATCAGCCGCTCCTGCCCCGCCGGTGCCCAGCCGTAATGTCCGTCGAGAATCTCGTGGTCCGTCCCGCACACGCCGACGGCCAGCCCCTGCACCAGCACCGATCCCAGCGACGGGTCCGGTTCCGGGAGGTCGTCGATTCGTGCCGACCCGGCCTGACCGGGTATCAGCGTGAGCGCGCGCATTTCGTACTCCCCGTGAGGGTGACAGTGTTGGTTTCCGGTGCATAACCCGTGCCGAGAGGGGACATTCCATGACGCAAGCCCCGCCAACGGTGGCGGGAGTCCGCCCGACCAGCGCCTCACTGCCCCAGCTTCGCGCGCAAGGTCGTGCGGGAAATGCCGAGGAGTTCGCTCGCGTGGACCTGATTGCCGCCGACGAACCCGAGCGCCTCCTCCAAGACCGCACGATCCACCTCGTGGATCACCCGCCGATACAGGTCCGCGTCCCCCGCCACCAGCAGCGACCGGACCAAGGCGCGAAGGTCGGGAAGGTCCGATTCGCCCGGCGTCGGCACGCCGTGGGCGTGCCGGACGGCGGCCGGCAAACAGTCCGGCGTGAGGATGTCCCCGCCGGCCCGGATGACCGCATAGCGGACGGCGTTCTGAAGTTCGCGGACGTTCCCCGGCCACCCGTGTCGCGTGAACAGCTCCATCGTCGGCGGGGTGACGGACTGCACCCGTTTGCCCAACTTCTCGTTCGTCAGGCGGATGAAGTGGGCGACGAGCGGGGGGATGTCGTCCGGCCGGTCGCGGAGGGGCGGGAGGGTGATGCTGATGCCGTTCAGCCGGTACAGCAAGTCCTCGCGGAACCGCCCGGCCGTGACCATCTCGTCGAGTCGCTGGTTGGTGGCGGCGATCAGCCGCACGTCCGCCTGGACGGGTTCCCGCCCGCCCACGCGCTCGAACTGCTGGTCCTGCAACACCCGCAACACTTTGGCCTGGGTGACGGGGGCCATGTCGCCGATCTCGTCCAGGAACAGGGTGCCGCCGTCGGCCTGCTCGAACTTCCCCACCCGCTGCCGGTCGGCCCCGGTGAACGCCCCCTTCTCGTGGCCGAATAACTCGCTCTCCAATAGCGTTTCCGGGATCGCCGCGCAGTTGATCGCCAGGAACGGCTTGTCCGCCCGCTTGCTGTGCTGGAACAAGGCGCGGGCGACCAACTCCTTTCCGGTGCCGCTCTCCCCCAGGATGAGGACCGTCACGTCCTCGGCGGCGAACCGGCCGATGGCCTTATACACCTCCTGCATGGCCGGCGACTGACCGACGATGCGGTCGGCGGCGGTGGCCTCGGCCGACTGGTCGAAGCGGGTGGGGACGGTGCGCATCCGCCGCAACTCGAGCGCCTTCCCGACCACCTCCCGCAGGTGGTGCAGGTCCACCGGCTTGAGCAGGTACTCGAACGCCCCGCGCTTCATCGCTTCGATGGCCGTGTCCGTGTCGGCGAAGGCGGTGGCCACGATGACCGGCAGGCGGGGGTCCACCGCCTTGATTTTCTCGAACAGTTCCAGCCCCGACTGGTCCGGTAGTCGGACGTCCACGATGACCGCGTCCGGCCGCTCCTGAACGACGGCCGCCAGCCCCTGTTTGGCGGTCTTCGCGGTGACGACGCTCAACTCGTCGGACTCCAGGCCGAGACGGAGCGAGTACAGCACGTTCGGCTCGTCATCGACGATGAGCAAAGTCGGCATCGGAGGCCCTCATACTGGTAACCGCCAAGGGTGTCCCGTCTCTATAGGGGGTCAGACCGGTCTTCCACCTCCCCTCGTTGAGGGGAGGTCGCCGAGTGAAACTCGGCGGGAGGGG
>JBBRUO010000055.1:0-17107 GCA_038247725.1 Gemmatales bacterium | reverse complement strand
GCGGCGGCGAGGGCGGGACCAAGTACGGTACCACGCCGAGGTTTTTGGAGCTGTTCGGGCTGAGTTCGCTCGACGACTTACCCCGATTGGGGGAGTGAGATTTCTGGCGTCATCGCCGCGCGCGTGGGAGCGGCCCACCGGCCCCCGCTCCCCCGCTCGCGGCGATGACGGATTCGCTCACCCGAACTTGCGCCGCACGTCCAGCGAGACCAGTTCGTTCAAACTGCCGGAACGGAAGCCTTCCAGGTCCAGCGTCACAAACTTGAAGCCGAGATGTTTCAGCTTCGCAGCGAGAGCGGTTCGCACTCCTTCTTCGATGAACCGACCGATCTCGGTCACCGGCACCTCAACGCGCGCCAAATCGCCTTCGTGGTAGCGCACGCGGCAGTCGCGGAGGCCGAGCGACTTTAGATACATCTCCGCCTCCTCCACGCGGCGGGTACGTTCGGGCGTGACGGCCAGCCCCGGCGCGAGGCGGCTGGACAGACACGGCGACGCGGGCTTGTCCCACGCCGGCAGCCCCCACGCCTGCGCCACCGCCCGCACGTCGGCTTTCGTGAACCCGGCCTCCTGCAACGGGTGCCGCACGGCATGCTCGGCGGCGGCGGTCAGCCCCGGCCGGTAGTCGCCGAGGTCGTCCAGGTTCGCCCCGCTGCACACCACGGTCAGGCCGAGGTCGGGCAGCAGCGTTTCAATGCGGGAGTACAGTTCGGACTTGCAGAAGTAGCAGCGGTCGCCGCCGTTGCGGAGGTAGTTCGGGTCGTCGAACTCGTTCGTACCGACGACGACGTGCCGGATGCCAATGAGTTCGGCCAACTTCTTCGCGTCGGCGATCTCGGCACGGGGCACGCTGGCCGAATCGGCCGTGACGGCCACCGCGGTGTCACCGAGAGCGAGGAACGCAGCCTTGGCGACCACGGCGGAATCGACGCCGCCGCTGAACGCCACCGCCGCACCGGGAAGGGCGGCCAGGACCGCTAACAGGCGGTCCCGCTTGGCGACGACATCGGGCGAGAGGACAGTTTCGGGGGAGGTGGTCATGGAAGTAGTTTAGGTGTCGGCCACGTTCAATTCTTTTCCTTCGTCATCTTCGCGGCCCTGGCGGTCGGCGGCGCGACGGGGACGGCCACATGCGGGGCGGCGAGGCGGTCGGCCAACTCGTTCACCGCCTCCAACTCGTTCACCCGGTCGGTGTACCAGTCGTTGCCGTTGCGGGTGTCCAGGCGGTGTGCCAAATCGATGAGTTGCTCGATCAGCCACAGCGACAGGTCTTCGACCGCCACCTTGTTGTCCGCCGTCGGCACCGGCACGGCGGCGGGCAGGCGGATCGGTAGGTGCGCGTGGCCGGCCTTCGCCAGCCGCTCGCACAGCAGCCGGCCGCTGAAGTAGTAGTCGAACCGGGTGGTCGCCGACGGCGTCATCGCGGCTTCTTCAAACTCCCCCTCGAACAGCTTCACCGCCGCCGGCAGTTCGCCGGCGATGGCCAGATACTCGACGTGCTCGGCGTACGGCCCGCACCGCTTCTGCTTCTTCCGCACCAGCCGCAGGCCGGTCTTGTGGTACTCGGCGGCCAGCGTCGTCTGCCCCAGCCGAAGTAGCGAGTCGAGCGAGTCGGTCATGACCAGCCCGCGGAAATGTTCGTCCGACTTCGGGCTTTCGACGAACCGCTCGGTCAGCCGGGCCACCTTCTCGTCGTTCCGCAGGAACACCTGATAGAAGATGTCGAAGGCCCGCTCGGTCTCGGCCCCGTCGCTCATGACATCGTTGCGGGCCGGGCGGATCTTCGCGTCGGCGTCGGCTGCCAGCACCTTGTCGGCGAGCGGGCGGGCGATGCGGCGGGTGAGGACGTGGATGGGGCGTGGGGAGTGCCCGCACGCCTCGTACCGGCGGGTCATGTCGGCCACCGCGTCGTGGATGCGAGTGAGCGGCACGTCCGGGAACCCCGGCAGGCAGTCGATCACCCACCGGTACCGCCACAGCATCGATGTCGGGTCGAGGTCCGGGTCGCGGTCGAGCATCGCCAGGCACCACGCGAAATGCACTAGCAGGGCGTCCGTCCGCCCACTGTGGTACAGCGGGAACATGCTGTGCATGCGGGCTTCGTACCCGAGTTCCTCGTCCCGGTGGGTGTCGGCGATGGCGATGGCCTGCTCGCACAGGGCCGCTTTCGTCTGGCCTTCCGGCAGGGCGTCGGCCTCGGCCAACAGGGTTTGAACCTGTTCCGCGTACTCGGCAGTGACATCGGCGGGCATAGGCGGCTCCGGGGGAGGCGAGAAGTAAGAAAGAGGAAGCAATTCCGAGGGAACGCGGAGGGCGCGGATTCCAGCGCGGATCAAAGCCGGGATTCATCCAAGTTTTATTCCGATCCTCTTCATCCGCGCTGGAATCCGCGCCCTCCGCGTTCCGTTTTCCCTTGACCGTTGTTCATGCCGCGTCACGGCACGGCGATGTCCTCGTCGCAGCGGGCCAGCCGCTTGGCGTAGTAGTCGTTGCCGTTACGAGCGTCGAACGCGGCCGAGGACGCGGCCACGTCCGCCTTGAACCACGCGGCCAACTCCGCGAGGTCGTGCTTGCCGTTCGTCGGGGCGACCGGGAACTCGCTCGGCAGGCCGATGGTGACGGCCGCGTGCCCGGATCGCCGCATCTTCTCGGCCCACAGATAACACGCCCGCAGGAACAGCATCCGGTCGTTCGGCTTCCGTGCGGCCAGCGCCACCGGCAGGTGCTTCTCGATCAGCCGGATCGCCCGCGGCCAGTCGCTCACCAGCGCCAGGTACTCGACGTGGTCGCCGCAGCAGTCCACGTACCGGGGGTTCCAGGCGACGTACCGATACCCCTTTTTGTGGCACCGCTCGGCGTCCTCCTTGCGGCCCAGTTTCCAGAGCGGGTACAGCAGGTCCGCGCAGTCCGACCCGAAAAAGTGTTCCGACTTCATCTTCCCTTTCAGGATCGGGTCGCACATCTTCACCGCTTCCGGATAGTCCTCCATCATGAAGTAGTAATCGGCGACGAACGCCCGCTCGGTCTCCGGGTCGTCCGAGTACCGGTCCCGCGCGGCCCCCTTCCACTTTTCGTAACAGGCGGTGGCGGCGGGCTTGTCCTTGAGCGAGTTGTGGACGTTCATGGCCAGCAGGTGAATCGGCCGGAGGGTGCTCCCGGCGGCCAAGTAGCGGCGGGTGATGTCGGCCAGCGCGTCCTCAATCTGCGGCCGCGAGATGGTCGGGAAGGTGGTCATTTCGGACACCACCCAGCGGTACTCCCAGAGGATGTCGTCCAGGTTGAATTGCGACGGGTCGCGGTCGCACTGGGCGAGGCACCAACTGTACGCCACCAGCATGAGGTCCGGCTGGCCGGAGTCCAGGCAGGCGGGCAGCAGCGCCTTCCGCGCGGCGTAGCCGAGTTTCACGTCTTGGTGGGTGTCGGCGATGGCGACGGCCTGTTCCAGGATGGCCGCCTTCGCCGGGCCGTCCTTCAGCCCGTCAGCCTCGTCCATGAGCGTTTCGATATCGGCGGTGTGGTCGGCCATGACGGCGGCTCCGGGCGAACGCGAATGCATGGAGGGAAGTGTACGCGGCGCGGGCCGGGCGCGGAGGTCCGTCGGCGGTCGGATCGCCCCGGCCACCATTCCGCCATTTCCCGACGTTCCGCCGTGAACCGCCGTCGGTATAATCCTTTCTCCGCCATCTTCCCCGCCCCGAGGACGCGCCCCCCGTGGAACACAAATTCCAGATCAACCTCCGCGGCATCATCGACCTGCTGTCGAACCACCTGTACAGCGGGCCGGAGGTGTTCGTCCGGGAGTTGATGCAGAACGCCACCGACGCCATTACCGCCCGCCAGATGATCGACCCGGCGCACGTCGGCGATATCCGCATGGAGATCCACTCGACGCCCGGCAAGCCGCCCACCGTGATGATGTCCGACAACGGTATCGGGCTGACGCCGGACGAGGTGCACACCTTCCTGGCCACCATTGGCCTCAGCTCCAAACGGGCGGCCGAGGGCGAGCGACCGACCGACTTCATCGGCCAGTTCGGTATCGGCATTTTGTCCTGCTTCGTCGTGTCCGACGCCATCACGGTTTATTCCAAGAGCGCGAAGGGCGGCACCCCGGCCATCGAGTGGAAAGCGAAGCCGGACGGGACGTACACCCTCAAGGAGATCGACCGGGATTTGGCCCCCGGCACCCAGGTGTGGCTGACGGCCAAGGCGGAGGCGGCGGAACACTTCGACCCGGCCACCGTGAAGGCGCTGGCCCGGCACTTCGGCGGACTGCTGCCGTTCCCCATCCACCTGCTGCACGGCAAGTCGGACGTCATCGTGAACGAGCGGGGCGCGCCGTGGCGGAACGAGTACGCGAACGAGCGGGACCGCTACCGGGCGTTCATGGACTTCGGCCGCGAGGTGTTCGAGTCCGACTTCCTCGACTGCATCCCGCTGAAGTCCGATGTCGGCGGCGTGGAGGGCGTGGCCTACGTGCTGAGCCACTCGGCCACGCTCACCAGCAAGCGGGCGCACCGGGTGTACCTGAAGAACATGCTGCTGAGCGAGAACGTCGAGAACCTGCTGCCCGACTGGGCGTTCTTCGTGAAGGCGGCCGTCAACGCCACGGACCTGCGGCCGACCGCCAGCCGGGAGAGTTTCTACGAAGACGACAAACTCCAGGCGTGCCGGGACACCCTGGGGGCGTGCCTGCGGGCGTACCTGTTGGAGTTGTCGGAGAAGGACCCCCGCAAGATGGACCGCATCATCGCCCTGCACGGGGTGGCCATCAAGGGCCTCGCCACCCAGGACGACGAGTTTTACGCGATGGTCATGGACTGGCTGAAGTTCGAGACCAGCCAGGGGGAGATGACGTTCGGCGAGTACCGCAAGCAGTTCGACGTGGTGCGGTTCGTGCCGACGGTGGACCAGTTCCGGCAGGTGTCGCAGGTGGCGCGGGCGCACGGCCACGTCGTCATCAACGGCGGGTACGTGTACGACGCCGAACTGCTGGCCAAGGCCGATCACCTGCTGAACATCCCGACCGAGCAACTCGACCCGACGGCCCTGAGCCAGAGTTTCGACGACCTCGACCTGACCGAGCAGGAGACGGTGGCCGAGTTCCTGCGGGCGGCGGAGGGGGTGCTGAAGCCGTTCCGCACCGAGCCGGACGTGAAGAAGTACAAGCCGCAGGAGTTGCCGGCCCTGTACACGACCAACCAGGAGGGGCGGTTCTTCCGCAGCCTGGAGCAGTCGAAGGAGATCGCCAACCCGCTGTGGAGTGGGGTGCTGGACAACCTCGGCCGGAAGGACCGCCCGCAGGCGGCGTTCGCCCACATCTGCTTCAACTTCGACAACCCGCTGGTCCGCCGCTTGACCACCGTGAAGGACCGGGCCATCCTGCACCGCAGTATCCAGATGCTGTACCTGCAATCCCTGCTTCTGGGCCACCACCCGCTCAGCAGCAAGGAGATGACGCTGCTGAACGACGGCTTGCTGTCGCTCATCGAGTTGGGCATCGGGATGAAGGAAGAGGGGTGAGAGCGGTCTCGGCGAGATTTGCTCTCCGGATCGTCCCGTCATGTGGTAGGCTGTGACCGTCTCCTCACTCTCCCTGAGGTTGCCATGTTCCGCCTGTCCCTCGCGGTGCTGCTGGCGGGCACCGCCGTCGCCACCGCCCAGCCGAAGGCCAAGCCGGACCCGAAGGCCCAACTCGAAGCCGCCGTCTCCAAAACTCTCGGCGGCCGCCCCGGCACCGCCTACGCCGTGCTCCTCGTGACCGAGACGCCCGACGGCAAGCTGAAGCAGTCCGGCGCGTTGATCTTCGACATTTTTACGCTGCCGGCCCGCGTCGGCTTCTGGGCCACCGGGCAGACATCGCCGTTCCCGTGGATGAGCGATCGGGTAGACGCGCGGTCGTCGTGGGCGGTGGAGGTGGCCGTCTTCGCGGACACGAAGGCGGCCGCCGACGCCATCGCCGCGTTCGGCCTCGGCCAGGAAGCCGGGCAGCCCCGGTCGTGGCGTCTGGTCAAGCGGGCCGAGGGCGCGGCGGCGGCGGTGCGGGTGGCGAATGCCGAGCAGACGAAGTTGGATAAGCAGGCCAAGGCGAACGCCAAGTTGACCGTCACCCGCCGCCCGGACCCGGTCATGAAGTGACCGGCCTCCGGGGCGGCGTCACTTACTCACTTTCACCTCGATCTTGTCGGTGAAGCCGGCCGCCAGTGCCTCGCACTGGGCCTGCGTCATCTCCCCCTCTTGCAGCCACACGCGGTACTTCAGCTTCAACGGCGTCTTCGGTGTCAGGTCGTACTCGAAGTAGTCGCCGAAGCGGCCGTAGTCGCGCTCGCTGCCGCGGGTCTCGCCGGGGTTGTCCGGGTGGTTGATCCGCAGGGCGGTGTACCGCTTCCCGTTCGTCACGAAGCTCATGGCGTTCCACGGCAGGTTCACCGCCTTCGGGTTCTTCGCCTTGGCGTCCCAGTTGCGGGTCTCGCCTTCCTTCCCCTTGCCGTCCGGCCGCAAGTAGTACGTCTGCTTGGCCGTCGTCTTCGACACCTCTTGCGTGGCGCGGAAGTGGAAGCCGGCGTGCTGCGGGTCGCCGTCGAGCCGCACCTTCTCCAGCTCCGTCGTCAGTTCCGTGGACCAATCCAGCATCGTGCCGCCGGTCGTGTTGTACACGGTCACGGTGCGGTGTTCGGTGGCGAACGTCTGGCCGTCGCTGCCGTTCCAGGTGATCTCGGCCGTGTGTTCGGCGAACACCGGCCCGGCGACCGGTTCGCCGATCATCTTCACGTGCGTGCTGAACACGTCCTTGGTGCCGTGCCAGATGTCGGCCGTTTTCTTGTCCCCGTAGGTGATCTTGTTGAACCCGAAGAACAGCCCGCGGTGGTGCGGGAACTTGCCGTCCTTCGGGCTGGCGTAGGTGCCGCTGGACAGCAACACTTCGCCCTTCGCCGGGTCGAACATCTGGTGGAACGGCTTGAACGTCAGGTAATGGTTCTTCGCGTCTCGGGGCTTGTTGACGTACCGCAGCACCGGCCGCTCCGCGAACAGCACGTCCACGTATTCGCCCTGGGTTTCCTTGAAGGCGAACCCGGCCGGCTCCTGCCGCCGCACCGCCGTCAGGTCGAGGGTGACGGCCTCGCCGGCCTTCACCGCCGGCAGCACGAAGGTACCGGCCTTCGCCGCCCGCTGCACCCAGTAAGAGTTGGCCCCGGCGGTGGCGAGGTTGCCGGCGGTCAACTCCGGGGCGGACACGACGACGTTGGTGGCGTCGTGCTTGCCGCCGGTGACGGTGATGGTGTCGGCCGTCGCCGCGGCCGGCAGGAGGAACAGAAGGGCGAGAGTCGCGCGCGTCATGGCGGAATCCTGGGGGAGAGGGGACTAGTATTACTGTAGCTAATCAAGGAGACACCGATGAACGTATCCGCCGCCGAACTGACCGCCAAGAAGTGTACCGCCTGCGAAGGCGACACCCCGCCCTTCACCCGCGAGCAGGTCGCCGAGCACCTGCCGGCCGTGCCGGAGTGGAAGTTGAGCGATGACGGGAAGGTGATCCGCCGGAAGTATGCCTTCAAAGACTTCGTGGCGGCGATGGACTTCCTGCAAGAGGTCGGCGCGCTGGCCGAGGAGGAGGCCCACCACCCGGATCTGCACCTGACCGGCTACAAGCACGCCGCCGTCGAGTTGACCACCCACGCGATCGGCGGGCTATCGGCGAACGACTTCATCGTCGCGGCGAAGATCGACGAGTTGAAGTGACGGGGACGGGAACTCCGGGACGCGCAGGGGGCGCGCAAGTAGTTTAGTGGGGAAGCACGAACCCATCTTCGCGGCGAGCGTGCGAGACGCGACAGTCGCGGCTCGCCCGCTCGCCGCGAAGAGAGAAGCCACCCATGACCGCCCGCGACCGCCTCCAGCAACTGTTCCGCGAGCGCGCCTTGCAGTTCGGCGACTTCACCCTCGCGTCCGGGAAGAAGTCCACGTACTACGTCAACTCGAAGAAGGTGCTGTTCCACGCCGAGGCGATCACGCTGCTCGGCGAACTGCTGTACGAAGCGACGGCGGACCTGACCTTCCAGGCGATGGGCGGGTTGGAAGTCGGCGCGATCCCGATGGCGGCGGCGGCGCTGACCGCCTTCCACCGGCACGGCCGCGAACTGGAAGGGTTCTTCGTCCGCAAGAAGCCGAAGGACCACGGTAGTCAGCAACTCGTCGAGGGGCAGGTAAACGCCGGTGATGCGGTGGTGGTGATCGACGACGTGCTGACGACCGGCGGCAGCGTGGTGCAGGCCATTCAAGCAGTGGAAGCCGTCGGGGCGAAAGTCCTTCGGGTGGTGTGCATCTGCGACCGCTTGCAAGGGGCCGCCGAGGCGCTGACGGGGTATGACTTCCGCCCGATCTTCACCGTCCGCGACTTCGGCATCGAGCCGTCGCCCGGCGAGTAAGGGCGTATGTTCACCGTCGCAGCGATTGCCCGGCGGCGACGGTGAGCGGGGCGCGGGCGGCACCGGCGGCCCACGCTCTCAGCAACTCCCGTGCGGCCGGCGTCCGCACCCACTCCAACACTTCCACGCTTCGGAGCACCCGCAGGCGCTCCGGCGAGTTCGAACCAATGGCGGCCAGTGCCTTCGCCAGTCGGCGTTGCGCTTCCGGCGAAGTGGTCCACTTCCGCGCTTCGGTCAGCGACGGTTGCAGCATCTCCGCCACCGCCGTGAGTTCGACGGTGGCTCGTTCGCGGACGGCGAACTCCCGGCTTTCCAACTTCGTCCGGCGCGCGGCGACCCAGTCCGGCGCGGGCACGACGGCCGGCGGTTGCTGGCGGGCGAACAGTTTCACCGTGTCGGCGGGCGCGGCGGCCAGCCGTTGCATGGCGTCGAATGACTTCACCGCGTCCGGGTTCGCCAGCGCCGCCCACAGCGCATCGCCGCTGGCCGGGTCGAACGTCTTCGGCAAGTTCCGCAGGGTACCGCGCACGTCCCACAGGTACGCTGGCGCGTCGTTAGACGCCGCCGCCAGTTTGGTGCCATCGGGCGAGAACGCCAGCGCGGTGACGGCGTCCTTGTGCCGGAACGTGGCGCGAAGGCCGCCGGTCGCCGCTTCGTACAACTCCACCCGACCGGAATCCCACCCGCAGGCGAACACCCGGCCGTCGGCGGAGACGGCTGTTGTAACGGTGGACTCGCCGGTCGGCATGTCGGCGAAGGATAGACCCGTTTTCGGGTCCAGAATGCCACTCGAACCGAACGGCACCGGTTTGGAATCAAACCACTCGTCGCCTCTCTCCCGCTCCGCAGACAGCACCAGTAATCGTGATCCATTTCCCCCCAGCGCGAGGGGAGAAAAAAGGTTGCCGAGCAGGCGATGCCGTCGGTTATATACGGTCTTTTCTGTCTCCAATTCACAGACGACGACAAATGCGGTGTCCGCTATTCCCGATGATTGCGCCCTGACGTCAAGAGGTCGATCCCGTACACCAGCGATGGCAATTCGCTGCCCGTCCGGCGTCATCGCCATGTTGCCGCTGGCAAGGCGGATCGGCAGGCCGTGGAGTTCGGCCACCACTTCCCCCGACGACACGGCGAACTTCTGTACCCGTGTCTGGCCATCGTTGCTGAAAATCGCGACCACGAACCGCCCGCACGGGGTCGGCTGCCACGCCCGCGCGTTGGCCAGGAACCGCCAGTTTGTGGCGTCCCGCCGGCCGGTCAGCGGGTCCGTCAAGACGAAGTCGCCGGGGGCGACTTCGGCGAACACCTTCCGCCCGCCGGCGAACGGCAGCCCGCGCCACTCCGCCGGCCGGTTGAAGCGGTTCACCCGCCGGCCCGTGGCGGTGTCCCAGAGTGTCACCGTGTTGTCACCGAAGCCGATCACGGTTCGACCGCCGTCGTGGAACTGCAACGCCGACGGTAGCGGGTCTGCCAGCGGAAAGAGCGGTTTCCCGGTGTCGGCGTCCTGGACGGTGATGCCGTCGGCACCGAGGGTCACGAACCGGTCCCCGGCAACGCTGAACGGCACCTGGCGGCGGGATGAGCTAGGGATTTCTACCCGTCGGTTGTCCGCGAAGTGGACCAGCCGGTCCCCCTGTCCCTCGCGGCCACCAAGGACGGCCCGCGACCCATCCGGGCTGACCGACGCCACGAAGAACTTGCCGGACTTCTCTTCTAGGCGGGTCGTGGTGCCGGTTCGCACGTCGCACCGCCACAACCCGCCGTCGTCTTTCCCGGTCTCTTGGATCAGCACCGTCCGCCCGTCCGCCGCGTACCGCACCCGCACCCCGGAAAGAGATTGGCCCTCCTTGCCGCGCACGACCTCACGGACCAGATCGCCGGTCGGCACCGCGAAGACGGTCACGGCGGAATCCGTCGCGATAACGACGGACTTCCCGTCCGGGGCGGGGAACAACTCCGGCCGCGATTCCGGGTCGATCCGGGTGACCCGTCGCGTCTGGCCCGTCCGCGCGTCGGTGACGGTCACGTCGCCGGTGTCGCGGTCGAAGTGGGCGAACCAGCGGAGATTGTCGGAAAATGGCGGGACGCCGGATTTCACGTCGAAGGGGATGCGGGCGGAAACCTTGCCGGCGGCGATGTCCCAGGTGACGACGTGGACGCGCTGGGTTCTGGCTTCCGCCGCGAAGACGGCGTAAGTCCGACCGTCGTCCGACATGCCGAGAACACTTTGAATGGAGCCGTTGCCGGCTAACTGCGAGTCGTGGAGCTTTTCCTTGCGGACGAACAGCCCGGTGCGTGCGTCCATGAAGCGGAAGTGGACCGCTTCGCCCTCGTCTTCGGTGAAGAGAAACTCGCCGGCGGGCGTGAACCACGGGCCGTTCAGCTTTTCCCAAACGCGGAAGCGGGTGCTGCCCAGCCGCGCGAGGCAGCCGTCGGGTAGCGGCATCCCGTCCGGGTCGGCACGGGGGTCCGCTGCCGTCACGGGAGACGCGAGGGCCAGAAGTACGAGCCAACGGGGCGTCACGCGGCGACCTCGGCGGGGGAGACGGGTTACTTCCGTGCGCGGATCAGGATGTCTTTGAACTCGACCGCCGACCCTTCGCTTTGCAGGGCGATGCGGCCCTTCTTCAGTGCGCCGCCGGTGCTTTCATTCGCCTTCTGGCCGTTCACCGACACCGTGATCGCCCCGCGGGCCGTCGTGATCTCGCACTCGTTCCATTCGCCGAGCGGCTTCTCGATGTCGTCCTTCGGGATGCGGAGGTAATGTCGGTCGGTCTTGTCGGCCGCGTCCTTGTTCTTGCCGTCGAACGCGGGCATCTTGCCGTCGGCGGCGGGGTTCCGCCAGAAGTCGCCGGCGAACCCACCCTTCAACTGCATTTCCACGCAGTTCGGCCACACCTTGTCCGGCCCGGTGAGGTGCAGAAGCACGCCGCTGTTCGGCTTCACCGTGCCGACCGGGTACCGCCACTTCAGCCGGAGCGTGTAGTCGCCGTACTCGGTCGCGGTGGCGAGGTAGCCGTTCGGCTTGCCGGTGCAAACAAGCACGCCGTCCCGCACGCTCCAGGTGTCCTTCGGGTCGGGCTTGCTGTCCGGCTTGTCCTTCGGCGGGCGGAGGGTGGCCGTCCAACCGGTGGTGTCCTTGCCGTTGAAGAGGGGAACGAAGTCGGCGGCGGAGGCGGACACCGCCAAGGCGAGCAAGAGGGCGAGGGCGCGCATGGGGTTTACCGGGGGTAAAAGTTCCCCAGGGGCGGAAGCCCCTGGTCTTGTGGTGGTTCTCGCTTCGCCCCTGGTCGTCTGGCTGGAGTGTTACCGGGGGAAGAATTCGGGGGATTCGCGGACGGCGTGCGTGAGGGTGGCGCGGGCCTTGGCGGTGTCGGTGGTGGCCAACTTCGGCTCTGGGCCGAACAGCGCCGTCATTTTCGTCCGCTGCACTTCCGTCAGCAATCCGTCGATGGTCTTGAGCGACGGCTGAGCCAAGCCGAATGGCGACACCCCGCTGGGCCTCCTCCCCTGAGCGTACTCTTCATCGTACTTCGCGCGGTACTCGGTCGCCACTTTCCGAATCGCCGCGATTTGCCCCGCCGTCAGCTTCAACTCGGCCGCCACGTCCGGCAACTGGTACACGAACAAGGACAAATACCGCCGTTCGATCTCCTTCAACCGGCCGTGCTGGGCGGCACTCAAGTGCGCGGCCACGGCCTCCCGCTGCTTGGCTTTGTGCTTGGTGAGGAATTCGACCGCTTGCTTCTTCTTCAACGCCTCGACGGCCGGATTCGGACCCGGCGGGGGGTTGGGCGGATTCGACCTCATGAAGAAGTCGCTGCGCTGTTCGTCCCACTCCTCGAAGAAGTCGAGTAGGGCGACCCGGTGTTCGGCGGTGATGTCGAGTTCCCGCTGCACCCGGCTGTCCCGGAGCAGGTCCGCCTGCCGCGGGGAGACGACCTCCGGGTTCACCTGCTCCCCCTTCGGGATCGGCGCGGCGAAGGTCAGGGCGGCGGCGAGTATGGTGAGCGTCGGCATGAGTGACTCCTGGAGCGGTGCCGGTGGTCCTATTCTAGCCATAACCGTTCCCGCTCGCACTGGTGTGTTCATGCCTCCTGTCGTCGTGTTGAATGCCGTCGGCCTGACGCCCCGGCTGCTCCGCCATGCCCCACGGCTGTCGGCCGTCGCGGCCGGCGGGTGGGTGGCCGACATGCCGGAGGTGCTGCCGGCCGTCACCTGCACCGCCCAGGCCACGTTGCTGACCGGGTTGCCGCCGAGCGAGCACGGCGTCGTCGCCAACGGGTGGCTGTTCCGCGACACCAACGAAGTCCGCTTCTGGCAGCAGTCGAACCGGCTGATGCACGGCGAGCCGGTGTACGCGACGGCGCGGAAGCGGGCGGCCGAGCGCGGGCAAGCGTTCACGAGCGCCAAGCTGTTCTGGTGGTTCAACCAGGGCGCGGCGGTGGACGTCAGCGTCACTCCGAAGCCGTGGTACGCGGCCGACGGGAACAAGGCGTTCGACGTGGCCGGCACCCCGGAACCGGTCGCCGATGCGCTGAAGAAGAAGCTGGGCCGGTTCCCGTTCTCGGCGTTCTGGGGGCCGATGGCCGGGCTGCCGAGTACGAAGTGGATCGCCGATTCCGCCGCCGAAGTGCTGCGGTCGCACACGCCGGACCTGACGCTGGTGTACCTGCCGCACCTGGACTACGAACCGCAGCGGCACGGCCCCGCCGGGTGCGACATGCCCGGACTGGTCAAGGAACTCGACGACGCGACGGCCCCGATTCTCGACGCCGCGAAGCAACTCGGCGCGAACGTGTGGGTGGTCAGCGAGTACGGCCATTGCGACGTAGACACGCCCGTGTACTTGAACCGCGTCCTCCGCGCGGCCGGGCTGCTGGACGTGCGGCGCGGGCCGTTCGGCGAACAACTCGACCTGTACGGCAGTCGGGCGTTCGCCGTCGTGGATCACCAACTGGCCCACGTTTACGTGGCGAACCCGGCGGACGTTCAAAGGGTGAAGGACTTGCTCGCGGCGGTGCCGGGCGTGGCGCGAACGCTAGCCGGCGACGAGCGGCGAGAGTTGAACCTGCACCACGATCGCGGGGGCGAGGTGATTGTCCTGGCCCAGCCGAAGGCGTGGTTCGCGTACCCGTTTTGGACCGACGACCGGCACGCCCCGGACTACGCCCGCGCGGTGGCCATCCACCACAAGCCCGGCTTCGACCCGTGCGAACTGTTCTTCGACCCCCGGTTCCGCTTCCCGAAGTTGCACGCCGGTCGCCGGCTGATCCGCAAGAAGCTCGGCTTCCGCACCACCTTCGACGTGGTGCCGCTGGACGCGAGCATCGTGAAGGGGAGCCACGGCCTCGCCGCCGCCGACCCGCGCGACCGCCCGATCCTCATCGGCCACGGCCCGAACCCCGGCGCGAGCGTCCCCATGACGGCGGTCAAGGGGCTACTGCTCGACGCGCTCGGATTGGGGTGAGTACCACCCTCGGCATTGTGACGCCCGCGCGGTGCGGGTAGACTCACCAGTGTCAGACACGTCCGCGATTCCCCGTAGCGAGGCCGAACGCCATGCGCACGCTCACCGCCGTCGCCCTGATCGGGATCGGGTTCGCCCCCGCCCTCGCGGCACCGGTCCCCAAGGATCTGAAGAAGTCGCTCGAGGACAGGCTCGTCGGCGTGTGGAAGATGGTGAAGTCGGACACCGGCGTGATCTCGACGTACACGTTCACCATCACCTTCAAGAAGGGTGGGGACATGGTGTTCACCCGCACAAACGAGAACAACCAGATCCCGACGCGGGTGTCGGCGGGCAAGTTCAAGGCCGGCGAGCCGAACAACGAGTACAAGCTCGGCTCCATCGATTGGAAGGTGACGGAACCGGGGGGCGAGCGGGGCGAGGTGTCCAAGATCCTCAAGCTGACGGACACCGAGATGATCTTCGAAGACCCGGAGGGCTTGAAGGAGACGTTCGAGCGGGTGAAGGACGAGAAGAAAGACAAGTGACGCCGTCGGCCGAACCGGTTCGGAACCTTCCCGAGGTCGTACCGCCATGCGCACTTTGCTGCTCGTTGCAATGCTCGGTCTACCCGCCGCCGCCGCGCCGGTGCCGAAGGAGTTGAAAGCCCGGAAGACGGTCGAGGCGCGGATTCTCGGCACCTGGATGATCGTGAAGTCGGACGTCGGACCGCTGCCGTACACGATGACCATCACCTTCAACAAAGGCGGGGAGATGGCGTTCGGGTACACCTACCCGAACAACCGCATCCCGCCGCGCGTCTCGCCCGGCAAGTTCAAGGCCGGCGAACCGGACCAAACCCATCAACGCGGCTCCATCGACTGGGTGGTGTTCGAGGGGAACAACCAACGGGGTGAGGTGTCCAAGTTGCTCAAGCTGACCGCCACCGAGATGGAATTCGAAGACCCGCAGGGGCGAAAAGACGTTCTCGTGCGGGTGGACGAGCGGAAGGGGAAGTGACTGCCCGACCACCATGACACCGAGGAATCAGGCATGACGCCGGCTCTCGTAATCGCCTGCTGCGGACTTCAGGTCGGGCTGCTACACGGCGACCCGCTCGACACACGGACCCCATTCGTCCGGGCATCGCTGCTGCCAACGGACGCCGTCGGCGGGTGGGTTCCGCCGCCACTGCCGTCGGTCCCGTACGTCCGCGCCGCGGTCGGGGTCGGAAACGGCTTCCCCGTCCTCGGCCGGCGGCTGATCGCGGAGGAGCTGTTGCCCCCACGGTTGTTCCCGCATGTGGGGAAGGCGCAAATCTGGCAGTTCACTTACGAATGCCAAGTCATCACGCCGACCGGGACGAAGACGGTTTACATCGACCGCACCGCCCTCATCATCGGTCGGTGAGGCACCGTCACTTCTTCGCCCCGCGCGCCAGCGCGAACACGCTCACGCCCTTGCCGCTGGCCGCCTCCGCCGGGCGGGGTTGGCCCGGCGGGGCCATCCGGATCGTCAGCGTGTCGTCCTTCCAGGTGAACCGGCCAGGCATCAGTTGCACCAGCGGGGGGTTGGCGGTGGTCGAAACTTGCGTCAAGTCGAGGGTTCCTTTTTCCGCGCCCAGGGTCAGGATCAGCCGCGTCACGGTCTTGCCGTCGATCCACCAGGCCACGTCGCGGTGAACTTCGAACGTCATCTGGTCCGCGCCCTTCACGTCCTTCCCGTCGTTCGTCATCGACAACACCCGCCACACCCCTTGCAGTTTCTTCAGTTCGGTGTCGGTGGCGGTTTCCTTCGGTTGGGCCTTCACCTTCGGTTCATCCGGCATCGGACCCGCCGTCAGCACCGTCAGCCCGACGCCGCCCGCCAACAGCACCGCCAGCATCCCGCCACCGATCAGTTTGACTTTCGCGTTCCACATGGCGTACAGCACCTCGCGTGTGAGTTCCGAAACACCCGCCGGCACCGCCGACGGAGTCGTCGCCATCGCCACCGCCGCCCGCACATCGACCCCGGTCACGGTCGCGCCCGCCAGCACCTCCGGAAGGGCGAGGCCCTTCCTCGATAGCCGGTCCCGCAGACGGTCCTTCGCGCGGGCCAACCGGCTGGCCACCGTGCCGACCGCCCAGCCGAGGCGTTCGGTGGCTTCGACGTGGGTGCAGTTCTCGAAGAAGCAGAACAGCACCGGCAGCCGAAACTTATCGGGCAGGCGGTCCACTTCCGCGACCACGGCGGCGGCACACTCCCCGACTTCGACCGAGTCCGCGGCAGCAACCGCCGGCACCTCCGCGCCCGCGTCCGCGACCCGCCCGACCTGCTTCCGCACCCGCACCGCCGCGTTCCGCGCGACCCGGAAGAGGAACCCGGCGGCTGACGGTTCCCGCACCGAGCGAGCCTTCCGCGCAAGGATGAGGAACGTCGCTTGAAACGCATCCTCGGCCGAGTGCCGGTCGCCGGGCAACTCGCCCCGGCACACCCGCCACACCAAATCGGCGTACCGACGGACAAGCAATTCGAATGCCGCCGCGTCCCCGGTGTCGGCGAACCGCGCGAGCAACTCCCCGTCCGGCACCGACGAATCGGCGGCGGCGACCGTGAGTGCATGGGCCAGAAATTTCATGACAACCCTGATGGTGACGACGACACCCATCCAGAGCCGCGCGAGGGGGAATCGCATCCACGGAACAGTGAAAGGCGTTCGGCGGGTGGAATGTTCCCCGCCTGGACAGAGAATCCGGCGCGATCCGGGGTCATTCGTGGCTTTCGTCTCAAGTCGGGAATCGGCCGTAAGTCGTTGCCGGGCCTTTTTCGTCTCACCCTGCGCAGTCGTCTCAGACGCGGCGTGGCGGGCGCGACAGTTGCGCGAGACATCCCGCGCGGTCGTCACCGGAAACCTCGCGGCGGGTGTCTGCCTGTTCGGGGTCGCACTGACCCTGATGCACTCCGAGTGGACCCACTCGGTGGCACCCTTCGTGCTGTGCGGTCTCATCTACTCCTATCTGGCCGAGCTGTTCCTCTCGTGGCGGTGGATGAGGCGGCGTCAGACCCGGTACCCGGTGACGGTCGCCGACCAGAGGGAGGAGGCAACACGGGCGGCCCTCGCCCAGCCCCGGCGGGTGGCGATCATCGTCCTTGCGAGTGTCCTCGTCCAGATCGTCGCGATCGTCGGCTGGATGGTCGCCTTTGAACGCATGTCGAACGCGGCAATACTCGCCGCCCTGGGGGTCGG